>CAZDIU010000117.1:0-14336 GCA_964505535.1 uncultured Desulfobacterales bacterium
AAACCCTGGGGGTTTTCAAAACCCTCAGGGTTTTTCGGACAAACATTATCTTAGGGATTTGAAAATTGCTGATATACCGGTTTTGAGATTTCAGTGTTCAGGTTTCAGTACTGACCGCATACTGACACCTCACACCTGCAGCCTGAAACGTCCGGTATTTTAAAAAGTTTCACATCCCTTAAACACTATGGCAGGATATTCAATAAAAGGTCTTTTTGAAACAGGCGGAGGATAATCAGAATGAAAATACGCAATATTCGTTTTCAGAATATCAGCACACTCAAAGGACAGTGGGAAATTGCTTTTGACCGGTCCCCGTTTGCGGAATCCGGGATATTTGCCATAACGGGATCCAACGGTGCAGGAAAAACCACAATTCTTGATTCTCTGACACTGGCTCTTTACGGCGAAACCCCCCGTCTGAAAAACCCCGGTGAGGAGATCATGTCCCGGGAGAGCACAGAAAGCTCTTCTGAAGTCATTTTTTCCGTCAATGATGCAGTGTACCGCTCCCAGTGGCATATCCGCAGAAAAGGGGAAAAAGCGAATCCGCCTGAAATGAAACTCTTTTCCCTCAACGGCCATGAAACCCTTCTGGATGACAGGCCGGCCGCTGTCCGCAGCCGCATTGCTGATCTCACCGGCCTGGATTTCAAACGCTTCTGCCGATCTGTGATGCTGGCACAGGGGGAATTTGCCGCATTTCTGCATGCCCTTGACAGTGAACGATCGGAAATTCTGGGAAAAATTATCGGGCCTGAAGTTCGCTCCGAATATATCCGGCAGACCCTGCAGAAAGCGGACAGTGAAAATGAAAAATTTCTGCGTCTGAAAGAGGAAGCTGAGAATTTCCCCCTGCCGGATCCTGACACTGTAAAGGAAAAGCAGGAGAGTCTTGCGCTTGTTCTGGAGCAGTTGGAAGAAACAGAACAGAAACTGGCTGTGCTGGAACAGAAAAAAGAGCTTTCTGAGAGAAGGGAACGCCTCCGGAAGGAATATACAGATGCAGGCCTGACGCTGGCAGCAGCCACTGCCCGTCAGGAGGACATGCAGGAACAGTTCCGCAGACTTGGCAAATCCCGGAAGGCAGCCCCCCTTCAGACTGATATGGAAAGACTTGTTTCTCTGGACAGGGAAAAGAATGCGGCAGGAAAAATTCTGGAGGAAGCTGTCTCCGGAATTCCGCTTCTGGAGGAAAGGCTTGCCTCTCTGACCGAAAAGGAAAAACAGAAAGTACCTGAACTGGAACAGGCCCGGCAGAAACTGAATGAACAGAAGGATGCCATTGAAAAGGCATTGGAAATCACACGGGAGATGGAAACCGCAACCCGGGATTTCCGGAAAAAAGTGGAAACATACGAGGCACTGGAAAAAGAACAGAACCGGAATCTCCGGGAACAGGATGAACTGAAAAACAGTATTGCGGAAAATGAAACCGCACAGAAAGAAATTGAAAAATGGATAGCAGACCATGCTGCGGATCGGGAACTGGAAACAGACATTCCGCTTATCCGGGATGCTGCGGAAGAACTGACCCGTATCCGTGCGGAACTGGAGGAAGCCGGGAAGCAATATGCAGCCGCGCTGAAAAATGAGGAAAAAGCAGCGAAGATTTCCAGAAAAGCAGAGCAGGCTGTTGCAGCGGTTCGGGAAAAACGTGAGAAAATCAGTGTAAAAGGTCAGGAAAGAGAGAAGATCGTGCGGGATCTCATGGGCGGGGATTCCCATCAGGATATTGAAGCCCGTTATAAAACACAGAAAGAAAGACTGTGTGCGGCCAAAAAACTGCTTGCCATCAGCAAAGACTATTCCAGACAACTGGCTGCAAACGGCGGAAAACAGCAGAAACTGGAAGAGAACCTGAGTGCAGCAGAATCCCAGTATGCAGATCTCTCTCAGAAACTTTTGCAGGAAGAGAATATCCATATCACACTGGCTCATGCCAATGCTGCTTTGAAATATGAGTCAGAACGGGCTTTGCTGAAACCGGGCGAGCCCTGTCCCCTGTGCGGTTCGGCTGAGCATCCTTTTGTCACAGACGGACTTCCTTATG
Organism: uncultured Desulfobacterales bacterium; assembly: GCA_964505535.1. GTDB lineage: Bacteria > Desulfobacterota > Desulfobacteria > Desulfobacterales > Desulfococcaceae > JAABRU01. The sequence continues at coordinate 2,054 of CAZDIU010000117.1, forward strand.
AAGGAAATCCGCGCATCGCCCTCAAAGATCAGGAAAACCGCATAACAGATATTCGAAAACAGATGGACAGGCTTTCAGACGAGATGGAAAGCCTGCGCAAACAGAGCAGAAAAACCGAAATCCTGCGAGAGGAATGGGACAGCCTGTTCCGAACTGTTAATCAGGACTGGGTGATCGAAGATCCCGGAACCGTCAAAAAAGGTTTCCGGGAACTGAAAAAAGAAACCCGGAAACAGAAAATCCATTTCAAGGCCGTATGCAAACATGGAAAAAAGGCAGAGAAATATCAAAGAGCTGTTCAGAATAAAAGCGACAGGCTCCATGAAAAACAGATGGTGGCCGAGAGACTGCACAATGATCTGAATATTCAGCAGGGGATCACCGCAACGCTGGCCAGAGAGGCAGAGGAAATTCAGAAAAGGGAAAAGGCCCATCTCAGGGCCTTGCAGGAGAAAGTGAAGAAATACGGACAGAACATTCCGGAACCGGGAAATGAGAACTTTCTGCTGCTGTCATTGGAAAAACAGCGGGATGTGTTTCTGGAGCAGATTCAGGCCGCAGACAGTCTGAAAGCAGTGGCATCAGAACTGGTGAAAAAAGCGGAAGAACTTCCGGCATCTCTGAAACTGGCAAAAAAAGAGGCAGATGAACTGGAAGGAAAAATCATATCAGCTCAGGAAAGGCTGACAGAACTGGAAAACCGGCGGAAAGAGGTTTTCGGTTTCGGAGATCCGGTGCAGACAAAACAGGAACTGGAAGAAGCCATCCGCACAAAAACGGAAGATCTGGCCGGGATTGCCGAAGAAAGGGAAAAGGCAGCGCGTGAACTTGCCGGTATGCAGGAAAAGAAAGAACAGACCGGAGCCGAGTATGATCGGATACAGGGAGAAATGAAAAATCTGGAGCAGTCTCTGACTGCGAAAGCCCTGGGAGCCGGGTTCAGCAGTATTGAGGAAGCAAGGGAAAATCTTATGTCTTCTGAAGAGCAGGAACGCATCGGGAATCAGCAGGAAGAGATGGCCCAGGCGGTCGCGGAAGGCAGGGCAAGAGTCAGGAGCATCCGGGAGATGCTGGAAGCCGAATCTGCGGATCAGGACCAGACAGAATCCGCTGAAATTCTTCATGAGAAAATCTCAGAAACCCTGAAATTACGGGACAGTCTGGCACATGAAGCTGATCTTGCTGAAAAAACAATAGAAAAATATGAATCCCTTGAACAGGAACACCTGCAGAGGAGAAAAGAACTCGATGAACAGGAAAAACGCTGCCAGCGCCTGAATTCTCTGAAAAGTCTTCTGGAATCCGGAGATGAAACGGAAATCCGTAACCGGATTCAGCATTTCATGCTCAACCGGCTGCTGGAGAAAGGCAACCGGCATATGGAGGAACTGAGCGGTCATTATTATATCCGGCGCCATGATTTTTCCAGTATGGGACTTGAAATTGAGGATATCCGGCATAAGGGAATGCGAAGATCCGTAAAGACACTTTCCGGCGGAGAAAGTTTTCTTGCAAGCCTGTCTTTGGCTCTGGGGCTTTCGGAAATGGCGTGCAGTGACCGGAAAATTGAATCCCTTTTTCTGGATGAGGGTTTTGGGATGCTGGATGAAGAAACCCTGTACCGAGTTATATCTGCTTTGAAAAATATCAAGGCCAACGGAAAAATGGTGGGCGTTATTTCCCATGTGAAAAGGCTGGAAGATGAAATCCGGACCCAGATCAGGATTGAGAAACAGCAGGATGGCCTCAGCCGAATTGAAATTGTGGCGTAAAAGTTACTGGCTTTGTTGTAATCCTGATTTATTGGAGCAGCAATCTGCAAAATTTGGAGCCTTCCATGCCTATGAAAGCTCATGCTCCAAAAATTGCAGATAATTTTTAAGTTTTTGATTATTCAGAGATAAAAAATAAATTACCCTGTTATGTATACTGATCCAATTTTGATTTTATCCGGCACGGAAATTGCCTTTGGTCAGGAACATGCCTTTTCAGTCTCTCTGACGGATTTTTCAAGTCAGAAAGGATGATTTTTTTCCGTCCAGACTGAAACGCAAAAATGGTGCCAAATAAAACCAAAATTGGATCAGTATAAAAAGGTAAAAAGGTATGGAAGTTTTTGTTTCAAGATTTTTCCCCTGATCTTGATTCTTTTTAAATTTTATGCAAATTTCTGCACATTCCCCAAAGCAGAGAGAACCTGTTCATAATATCCTGTTTATATTTCCATTAATTCCGGTACAATCTGCGTTTGCCTTAAGATCCGCACCAGGCAATTCCTTCTGTTTCTTATTTATGGAAGACATTTTTTATCAATTTGATATTGTTATGCAAATTCTTTTTTGCAAATAATTGTACCTTTCAGCGATTCTCTTCTTGGCACTGTATTTGCATACAACTCTCATTAAGTGAATATGGCTCTTTATTTTTTTATCTGGCGAACCAATTTTTTGGCATCCTGTTTGCATATACATAAAACAAGCGAAAAAGCCAAACCTGCTGCAAACCAGGAAAAGGAGGTGTACCGGACTGTATGAGGTAAGACCGTAATTATTTGCTGTTGTCGGTGTTTCTTTTGGTTGCGTTGCTGTTTTTGTTGGATGGTGTTCTTTTATTTATTTTTTAAGAAAAAGCCAAACTCATCGTGAGGTGAGGACGGAAAGCCACGGGTCTTAATGGGTAAGACAGCCGGGTTGCCGAATTAATTTTTTGCCAAATTAAGGAGTCAGCTATGAAAAAAGTATTATCAATGTTTTTTGCAGTAATTTTGGCAGTTGGTCTGACCACTTCTGTTTATGCTTATACAATAATGGAAGTGGGGTTCGGTGCCAATGAAGATTTTTCAGGTGATTATTGGGATGATCTGGATCTGACATTGCTCCAAAAGTATGATTTTGGTGAAGGATGGGCCAATTCTACTTCATATCTTTACGCAGTGAGCTGGCAATCGTACCCTGAGGATCTTACTTCCGGTCAATGGAGTTCTTATGATCCGGCAATAGAATACTTCAGTGTCAAAGCGGGAAATCCAAACAGTGGCGGCGGTTATATTTTGTATCAGATTGAAGATTATATTTTGGGAGAATGGGTGGATTGGAACACTTCCGGCTTGGGTTACAAAGACATTTCCCATATTGCCTGGTGGGGTACAGGTTCAACGGAACCGGAAGACCCCAATAATCCTGTTCCCGAGCCCGCCACCATGTTCCTGCTGGGCAGCGGCCTGATTGGTGCCGGAGTTTTGAGACGGAAAAGAAGCAAATAGCCCTGTGGTATGGCAGAATAAAATTTCAGACTGAAACCTGAACAAAAAAGACAAGGTACTTACGGACCTTGTCTTTTTTTTGCACTTTGCTTCATTTCTTAGGGATTTGAAAATTGCTGATATACCGGTTTCGGGTTTCAGTGTTCATTCTCTGACACCTGAAACCCGGCCCTCCGGGATTTTAAGAAGTTTATCTTCCCTTGCATCTGTCCAGCATTTTTCTCACTGTTGTCAGCAGCTGCTCTGATGTATGGGGCTTGGGGAGCAGTTTTGCGTTTTCTTCCGGCACAAGTTCTGAAAAATGTGTGTCAAAACTGTAACCTGTGGTGAAAAGAACCGGTATGCGGATGTTGTGCTTATGGATAATTTCAAACACAGCCCTTCCGCTTTTTCCCGGCATGACCATATCCAGCAGCACAAGCTCAATCCTGTCAGGATTCAGCAGAAAAATACGGACAGCTTCATCTCCATCATGGGCCTCAAGCACACGGTATCCGGCATTTTCAAGCAGATGAACATCCATTTGACGCACCTGGGCATCATCTTCGGCCACCAGAACGGTTTCGCCTTTTCCTTGCAAACAGACCGATGTTTCAGATACGTCGATTTCCCTTTCCCGGCCTGGTGCTGAAGGCAGGGTAATCCGGAACCGGGTTCCTTTTCCCGCCTCACTGGAAAAACCGATGCTTCCCTTATGCTGTTCAATAATGGCATATACGGTGGCCAGGCCAAGCCCGGTTCCTTTTCCCACCTCTTTTGTGGTAAAAAAGGGTTCAAAAACGCGCTCCTGAATCTCAGGCGGAATTCCGCAGCCCGTATCAGTTACAGAAACAGCCACACAGTTCCCTTTGGATTCCGGCGCGGTATTCCCCGGCATTTTCTCTTCACTCTCTGCGATTCCGGTTTCAATGGTAATCTCACCGCCATCGGGCATGGCATCCCTGGCATTGACGCAGAGATTGATTAAAACCTGTTCCATCTGAACAGGATCAGCATATACCGGGGGGAGCGGTGCATCGCATTTCAGAATCAGCCGGATATGTGCTCCGATCAGACGCTGCAGCATATTCACCAGATTCTGAATCAGCTCATTCATATCCAGAAATCGCGGTTCCGGGACATCCTTCCGGCTGAAGGCCAGCAACTGCCGCACCAGCGATCTGGACCGATCCACGGCTTTGATAATTTCAGCGATGTATTTCCGTGCCGGATTATCCGCCTCAAGAATCAGCCGCATCATATCCCCGTTTCCCTGAATGATCTGCAGCAGATTGTTGAAATCATGAGCCACCCCGCCTGCCAGCTGCCCCACGGCCTCCATTTTCTGGGAATGGCGCAGCCGGGCTTCCAGCAGGGCATGTTCTTCCTGTGCGCGTTTGCGTTCCGTAATGTCACGGGCTACCACTATGGCAAAAATTCTGTCTTCAATTCGATGAAATCCCACACTCATTTCCACAGGAATCTGTTTACCTGCTGTAGAAAGCAGGTCAGCCTCAATGGTTCTGCCCGGGCCGGAACCGGGCGAATCACCTGAAAACAGTTCACTGACCATCTCCCATGCCGGATCGGAAAGGACATTCTTCAGGAAAAAGGGAGAGGCATCCTCATGCACCTGCCCAATAAAGGTTTCAGCCCTTGCATTCATATCCAGCACCTGTCCGGAAGGAACCTCAGTCCAGAACAGGGCATCCGCGCTGTGGTCAAGCAGCAGGCGCAGGCGTTCCAGTTCCTGCAAACGCTGGCGAAGCTGGGGATAGTAACTTTTCTGATGGGAACTTTCCCCCAATCCCAGCACCTGCCGGCGCAGCTGCTTTCTGCTGTCTTTCGTGTCAGAGGGCTTTTGCATACAGTTTTTCCATATCCAGAATATCCGGATCACGGGGATTGGTCAGGATACAGGGATCCTGCATGGCATTTACCGCCAGCCGGGGGATATCATCGGGCAGAACACCCAGGTTGCCCAGGGTCTGATCAATGCCCAGGGATTTCAGAAATTCTCTGATGGCTGACAGAATCGCGAATCTGCATTTATCCGGCCTTGTTTCATCCAGATTCAGATTCATGGCCTTTCCCATCCGGATATAGGGTTCTTCCGCGGCTCTGAAATTGTATTCCACCACATGGGGCAGGAGAATGGCATTGCATTTTCCGTGGGGAATATCCCGGTATCCTCCCACGCTGTGGGCCATGGCATGGACTGCCCCCAGGCTGGCATTGGAAAAGGCCAGACCGGCAAAAAGACTGGCCTGCATCATTCCTTTCCGGAATTCTTCGCTGCGGGGATGCTCACAGGCTCCTTTCAGATTTCTGCACACCAGACGGACGGCCTCCAGCGCATGAAGATCGGTGATGGCTGAATTCGCATTGGAAACCAGGGCTTCCGCGGCATGCACAAACGCGTCCATGCCTGTGGCCGCAGTCAGATCGTGATCCATTGTGAATGTGGTTTCCGGATCAATCAGGGAAACATCCGGAACCAGCACCTTGCTCACAATGGCCATTTTCACCCTGCGCAGGGTATCGGTGACAATGGCAAACTGGGAAACATCCGCGGCTGATCCTGCTGTGGTCGGAATGCAGATCAGCGGCGGACAGGGCACAGGAATTTTGTCAACGCCTTCATAATCGCTGATATGTCCGTTGTTGGTGCATATAATGCCGATTCCCTTGGCGCAGTCCATGGGGCTTCCGCCGCCCAGGGCAACAATCGCGTCACAGGATTTTTTCCGGTAGATTTCTGCACCTGCCATGACCTCACTGTCTTTGGGATTGGGTGTAACATGAGAAAAAACAGTGTGTTTCATCCCGGCCTGATCAAGTATCCGGATAATTTCCCCGGCCCATCCTGCTTCCATCACTCCCGGGTCAGTTACAAGCATGGGTCGCCTGATTTCATAAACTTTCAGATAATTGTCCAAAAGAAACCTGGCTCCGCTTCCAAAAACAAATTCCGGAGCGACAAATTTTCTGAGTCTCTCCACATTGACATGGTTCATTCAGGCCATCCTTTTCATGAAAATATTACTGGAGATTTTGGGAATCATACCGATTTCCCATTGAAAACACACCTGCAGGCAGGCAAAAAGAAGTTTTCGTGTGTTCAAAAAACCGGATTTTTTTGAAAAATCCGGTTTTTCTGAAAAACCTGTGTTTCAGATCAATGGCGAATTGGTATCAGCTATATTTATTTTTCAATTTGATGGCAAAAAAAGCGCAGACTTTCCTGCAATATAATGTTTCAACTTTGGTTTTTTCGTCATTCCGGCGAAAGCCGGAATAAGGGAGGCAACGTCAGGCTGCAACAAGACAAAAGGTTTTTTCACCGGCAGTTCAGGAGCACAGATTGCGTGCAGGCAGACAGTTCCCCTGTTTTCCAGTCCCCGGGAGAGTCTCTTTTTTTGGACAGATGCCGGGCGGGCAATGCTTTGCTTTTGCCCGGCCGGCACCAATATAGATGTTTTTCTCGTTCCGAAGCTCCGGCGTTGCAGCGCTGATGTACGGGATACTTTGCTTCCTTTCCATATGCGTTCTCAAACCGGAGATTGGGAACGGGCGGACAGTCACATCTGTTTCAGCATGGACACAATGTAATCCCCGACTTTCTCTGCGGATCTGCCAAAGAGTTCGGAGATTTCCACCCGGTCCAGATACGCATCGTTCCAGACAATGCTGTTTTCTGTCACAATGTTCTTGATATGCTCGTATTTGCCGCCCAATGCCCGGATTTTCACCGGCAGGGAAACAGAGTCACGGAAGGCAATGTGCAGAAGCAGGAGATATTCAATGCGATTGGCTGCCGAAAGGGAATCAGAGATCAGGGGAATGCAGAGAATGCTGCGGTTGTCCTTTCTGCCTTTGCCGATATACACATTGCCCCGCTGCACAATGGTTCTTTTGCTTCCTTTCAACTGATGATCCTGTTCCACACGGGAGGCAATGGCGAGCGAAGAACCTTCCCGTTTCACCACTTCAATGGTGGTCTCATCCACAGGCTCGCCCAGCATATTGAGATTGCCGATACGGTACAGGGTCAGTCCGGGCACTGCGGAAAGGATTTCCTGCAGGTTTTTCAGCACCAGCACATTGCTGGGTGTAAGCTGGGAGATTTTGAATCCCTGTTTTGCAATGCGATCAAAGAGCAGGCCTTCGACTTTTTCAGTCAGGCGGCTGGTTCCCACTGTCACGGTTTTTGCCTGATGCTTGATGGCATCCACAGGCCGGGCCATTGCGTTGATGGCATTTCCCAGACATTCAAACAGAGCGTTGAGCATGTTGCGCGCTGTTCCCTTGATGAGAAAATCCAGTTCAAAATCCGTAAATGACAGCCGTCCCGCGAGATATTTGAGCAGCAGCGTGAGATCCGATGACGCATTGAGTCCCATGCCTGCGGACAGACCGTTTTCACTGCTTTTTTTCCGGAATGCATTGTAAAACACAGCCATTTTTTCCCGGAAATTCTTTTCCAGAATCAGTTCGTATACATCTGATCCGGCATGAATGCAGTTTTCCACAGCATCCCGGACTTCCTCCCGGAAGGTGTAAAGAAAACGGGAACCTTCATTGATGGTCAGCGCCGCATAATACCCCCAGACATGTCCCACCAGTGTATTCAGGATCGGCGCCAGATGCTCGCTGATTCTCGGCACATGGAACACATCTGCCGCGTAAGGGGCAAAACGGTTTTCCTCCTCATCCGCGATCACAATGGGAACAGCCTTGTGCGCACGGAAAATGGCCGTGTCCTTGATAATGTCACCGATGACCGTGGGCCGGGTTCCTGCCGCGCACACAATAATCAGGGGTTCGGAGGACAGATCAATATGCTTTTTGTCCTCCACAAAATCCGAGGAAATGGTTTTGTAGCACAGTTCGCTGAGCTTGATGCGGATTTCATCAGCCGAGGTTTTGTTGGGGCCGCTGCCCACCACAGCCCAGTAAGTTCTGCCCAGAGCCAGCCGGTTTGCGGAAGTTTCCATCAGGGATTTCATGGACAGGATTTTGCGCATATGCCCAGGCAGGGCAAGGAGCTGCCGAAGTTCAGCCGTGACAAAATCATCATCCCGTTTTCCCCGCACACGGGCAAGGAAAAGACTCAGCAGCGCGCCTGCCACAATCTGGGAATAAAATGCCTTTGTGGAGGCCACCGACATCTCAATGTCCCGTCCGCTGCTGGTGTACATCACGCCGTCAACCTTGAAGGTGAGATCCGAATCCCGGCGGTTGACAATGGCCAGGGTATGTGCGCCGCGTTCTCTGACCATATCCACCGTGCGGTTGGTGTCTGTGGTGGTTCCGGACTGACTGATGGCCACCACCAGCGTATCCCGCATTCCCAGATCCGTGTCCCGGAGCTTGAAACCGCTGAGTTCCGAGGCTTTGAGGGAGGTAATCATCATGGCCGGATCATTCATGCAATAATTGAGAATGTCCGAGCAGGCCTGTGCCGCAACCCCGGCTGTTCCCTGTCCCACAAAAAACACCCGGCGGATGCTGTTTTCTGCCAAAGCCTCCCGCAGGGAGGCGGGAACTGTTTTCTCGCCCAGAGAAACCGCATATTTGCCATTGTCGAGAATCTTCCACCGGTTTTGGAGGGTTCTTTCCACTGAAAACGGAGACTCGGAAATTTCCTTGAGAAAATAATGGGGAAAGCCCTGACGGTCTATGTCGCGGGAGGTGAGTTCCGTGTGTTTGACATTTTTTTCCGACAAATCCACCGGGGTTCCGTCATAACACATGGCCTGAATGCCGCCCAGTCCGCCTGCCAAATCCTGGTTCAGAATGAAAATCTGTCCCTGGGTGAGGCCGTTTTTGCCCTGCACGGCCTTTTCACCGTCCATCTTCAGGAATAAGGAGGTTTCCTCAATAAAACCATAGACTTCAGACACAGCCATGTAATGATCGTCTGCCAGTCCGATGAATACGGCCTGTCCGCTGCCTTTCTGCGCGAGAAAGAGTTTTCCCGGAGCCAGATCCGTGTGCATGGTAATGGCATGGGAGCCTTCAAAGTCATTGACTGCCAGACGGAATGCCTCTGTCACATCATTTCCCATGCACAGATATTTTTCAATCTGCAGCGGAATCATCTTGGTGTCTGTGGTGATGTCCTGATGAATGCGGCACCCGTTCTGCTCGTGTTCCTCTTTGAGTTTGAGATAGTTGTCAATGTCACCGTTGAGACAGACATGGAAAATGCCGCTGTCCGTGCGGGTGGTGTCTGCAGCAACCAGCATTCTGTTATCCACCGGATGACAGTTGGCTTCACTGATCGCGCCCACCGATGCCCATCGGGTATGGGAGGAAATGGTGTAATTGCGCAGCCGGAAATTGACCAGAGCCTGCAGAATGGGATCTTTTTTGATCTGGGAACGCAGAAACGCGACATTGTCCCCCAGTCTGCCGATTTCCGCCGCAACCTTGTAGGTAAAGGCAATGGCAGTGATGGGAGAACCGTCTGCGGCTGCGGAATCCCGCACAGAGATGCTCATATTCACCAGCACATCACGGGTGCTGCGTTCTTTGAACTGTTCCAGAAAATTGGCTTTGTCCAGCGTGTCTGTGAGGGCATCGTATTCGGATCGATCCATGACAAACAGCAGGGAGATGCCTGCGGAATCCCGGCCCCGCACTTCCAGCCGATCCAGACTGTTGAGAACTGTGTTGATGCGCTTGAAAATCACGGCCACAGCGGACGGAACCTTGATCCGGTAAAGCAGATCACGAATTTTGTTTACATTTTCGCACACTTCCTGACGAAGGCACCAGGCAGTGTCCCGAACTTTTTCAATCCGTGCTGCCATGATGTCCACATCCCCGGCAGGCATGAGACCCATCTGCTCTTTGAGTGTCCGGGCTTCCTGCTCCACAAAATCCGAAAGCTGGCCCGAAATGTCCCAAAGCGCGGACTGCATGTCTTTGTCAGAAAAAACCGTGTAAAAGGGACCGTCTCCTTTCAGAGATTTGGCTGCGCTCTCCAGTTGGGACAGATGCATGTTTCCTGCCATATACTGTTCTTCAAAAGAGAGCCGCTGATCCCGGCAGAAGGCAAATCCCTTTTCCCAGATTTGCCGGGCTGATTCCCGGAAGAAGCCCGGATCAACTTTGCCGTCCCCCTGTTCTCCCTGCCTGATCGATACAATACCTGCAATTCCGCACATGGTTCACATCCTTTGATAAAGTTCCCGAATCCGTTCACGGGTCATGACTTTTTTCCAGTCTTTGCCCAGCGCGTTTTCCCACAAAGGTTCCAGCACCAAAGCCACATCCGTCATTTTTCCGATTTTTTCCTCTGCCAGCCCGGACACAAGACCGCGGGGGAGTTTCACGCCGTTTTTTTCCATCATCTGCCGGAATTCCCGAACCCCTTCCGGATAAAATTCCTCCAGATAATCAAAGGCCACGCAGTTGCCAATGCCATGATGCAGTCCCAGCACAAAGGAAAGTCCGTAGGACAGGGCATGGCATACGCCCACCTGGGAATACGCGATGCTCATGCCACCGAAATACGAGGCCATCATCAGTTTGTCATCCGCATCCGGGGGATTGGCAAGAAACACCTCCCGGCAGAGTTCCATTGCCTTTTCTCCATAAGCACGGCTGAATGCGTTGAGATAGGTTCCCTGCAAAGATTCGACGCAGTGAATATAGCAGTCCATACCCGTGTAAAAGCGCTGATCCGCAGGCACGCCGGACAGCAGTTCCGGGTCCAGCACTACCTGATCAAAAACCGTGTAGTCAGAGTTGATGCCCAGTTTTTTCTGCGGCCCGGTGAGAACCGTTGTGCGGGACACTTCCGCACCTGTGCCTGCAAGTGTGGGAATACCCGCATGATAAACCGCAGGGTTTTTGATGAGATCCCAGCCCTGATAATCCGCAGCAGATCCCGGATTGGTGAGCATCAGGGAAACGGCTTTCGCGAGATCCATGACACTGCCTCCGCCAATGCCAATCACGCCGTCCGGCAGAATTTTGGAATGCGCCCTGACCTGCGCGGTGAGTTCATCCACATATTTGGTTTTGGGTTCGTCAGTGGTATCCGCCAGGATGATCATATCACCGGGTTTCGCGGGAATGCGGGCCACCAGCGGTTTGCCGGTGAACACATGATCGGCAATGAAAACGATAAATGAACCGGGTGTTTTGCGCTGTTTGGCGAGAATGTCATCCAACTGGTTAAAGCAGCCCCTGCCAAAAACCATATTGGAAACCAGTTTGAAATTTCTGAACATGAGTTAATCCTCTTTTTGTTGCGGTTACAGGTTAAAATAAAGACAAATCAGATGGTATGTGATGTTTTTGTTTCCCACAGAGAACACAGAGAAAAAATCCGTAAGGATTGATATTATTATAGAGAAAATATCTGAAAAAAATCAGAATCCCGGAAGGGATGAAATTATTAACTGTTGTTACCAACTGTTTTATAAAAAATCAGCATGTTAAAATCCAAGTACGTAACTCCTGTTTATGCTGGCTTATCAGCAGGCATTATGCTGTTTATTTTCAGCTTCCTGATTTTGCATAATTTAAAAAAACTGTCCGGATTCTGATTCACAGCATTTCAGAATTGCCGAAAAATTTTATTCCAGCATAAGAGGGACAAATCCGGCCTGACGGAAATGCTTATCAGCAGTCATGGCAAGATAAAGCCTTTTTTCTTTCATTACAACAAATGATATGCAGTCTGTGAGCCCCCATTCTTTATCTGTCCTGCCCGAATAGAGTTCAAGTCCCCTTTTCATAAGATCTGCTGTAACAGATACAATTTTGAAAACAGGAGTATTGTAACAGCCTGCAATAAAATCTACAGCCGCCTTTCTGTCAACAGAACTCAGAGCGTTTCCGACTTCCGTAAGAACAGCTTCTGTAAGCCAGATTTCGGATGCCTCACGTACCCTGTTCATCAATATTTTTGCTTTATGATGATAGCTGTCCCGCCTGTTCAGCAATGCAAGAATAAATGCAGTATCAAGAAAAATGGGTGTGTCCCACTTTTTACACATTAAATTTTAGCCGGATGGAAGTTTA
>CAZDIU010000118.1:0-14303 GCA_964505535.1 uncultured Desulfobacterales bacterium
TTTGCCGTGGTTGCAGATGAGGTGAAAAACCTTGCCATGCGCTCAGCAGAAGCAGCCAGGAACACTTCCGGACTCATAGAGGGAACCGTAAGCAAAATTCAGGCCGGTTCAGAACTTGTGGCCCGAACCAACAGTGCATTTTCCGAAGTCACCGGCATTTCAGCCAAAGTCGGGGATCTGGTGGGGGAAATCGCGGCAGCCTCCGAAGAGCAGGCCCGCGGGATCGAGCAGGTCAACAATGTCATGACGGAAATGGACAAGATCATTCAGGCCAATGCAGCCAATGCGGAAGAGACCTCGTCCGCGTCCGAGCAGATGCAGACCCAGGCCAGGGAGATGAAAAACTATGTCATCTCTCTTTCCGATATGATGAGCAGCACGGACAGCAGGGAGATTTTTTCTGATCAGAGCAAAAGTGTTTCAGAATGGCAGGAAGAAATCCCGATCAGACCTCTGAAAAAACCGATTGTCAAATCCCTCCGAAAAGAGACAGGGACAGGGGACAAAAAGAAATCCGGCAAGGAAATTTCTCCGGAAAAAGTGATTCCCTTTGACGAGGATGAGTTCCAGGATTTCTGAGATGCATGCAGTTTTCAAAAGGAGTAAAGGAGATATGTCATCCAAACCCGATATTTCATCCGGCAGAACGGACAAAAAAGGCTGGATAAAGAAACTGCTGGAATGGATTTCCGATGGCGCTGAGAAAGAGCGCAAAAACGGAGATATCTGCCGTTCATGACAGAGAAAGTGAACAGATTTCCGCAGGCTGCGGATACAGATATTGATTTGAAACGCTACCGCAGGATGCCCGGCGCAGGTGGCAGACTGCCTTTACAGTCTCTGTATGCGGCAGGTCTTTGAAACCCGTTTTGTCCATGCGGCTCCCCATCCCGGCAATCTCTTTGTCTGTCCCATGCCCGGCCGGCAGGAAAAAGAGGCAGGAACTGCCGCGTTTGGGTCCGGAGGTCCTGTCCCATACTGTCCGAGCCATCCTTTCCAGAAAGCCATCATGCTGCTGACTGTCCTTTCTGTGGGCCATGCGCGGGATAGCCGTCCGGATGCACAGGTTTATTGCAAAAGATCGAAAGCGGTTATATGCAGCCGGTACAGAATGTGGGAAAAATATGTGTAAAACAAGAGGATTATACTGAAATGACTGCGGATGCCGGAAAATCCGTTGTAATTGCCCAGGATGCGGTGTCTCCGCTGGGAACAGATATGGAAAAACAGTGGCATCGGGCAGCAAAAGGGGAAAGCGGCATTGGGAGACTGAGCCGTTTTTTCACAGATGAGCATTTTCCTGTCAGGATTGCGGGTCAGGTCCCGGACATGGATATGCGGCCCTGGCCTTTTCTCAGTCCCCGATCCCTTGCATTGTGGCCTTCTCCCGTTTTTTCCTGGGCCATGCTGGTGGTACACCGGGCAATGAAAAAAAGCGGCATTGAAATTACGCGGGAACTGGCGCCCCGCACAGCCATCACCTTCAGTTCCGCTGTGGGGGGCCTGGATGCGGTGCTGTCTGCGGATCGGCGGATGCGGGAAGAAAAAAAACTTCCCCCGCCATGTGCGAATCCCAATTCCTGCATCAATATGGTGGGCGGAAAAATATCCATCCTGACCGGAGCCACGGGGCCGATTACGGCCACCATCACAGCGTGTGCAACCGGTCTGACTTCCATGATTATGGGAGATATGCTTCTGTCACAGGGACGTGCGGACATGGTCATCTGCGGGGCAGCGGATTTTCCGCTGGTGGAACCCATTGTGGCCGGATTTGCCACCATGAACGGCGCATACCGGCCCGGCCCTGATGATGCGGACGAACCGCCGGAGCGCGCCAGCCGTCCCTTTTCTGCGGACAGAAGAGGCTTTGTCATCTCCGAGGGAGCAGGAAGCATCATACTGGCAACAAAGGAATTTGCCCTTGCCCACGGTCTGCCGCATGATCTGGAAATTGCCGGATGGAGCATGACATCAGATGCGCATCATTTTGTGGCTCCCCATTTTGAAACGGTGAAACGGTGCATGGCTGAGGCCATCGCGGATGCGGGAATCCCGCCCAGCGAAATCAGCGCTGTCAATGCCCATGCCACATCCACCAAAATCGGGGACAAAGTGGAATACGATGCGCTCCGCTCTGTTTTCGGAAAACACATTCCCCCTGTTTCAGCAAACAAATCCCTTACCGGTCATGCCATGGGCGCGTCCAGTGCCATTGAAGCGATTCTGACACTGGAAGGAATGCGGCGGAATGTCCTGCTGCCCACCATCAATTACACCCCTGATCCGGAAATGGAACTTGACTGCGTGCCGGAAGGTGCGCGGAAAATCTCCCAGGAATATGTGCTGAAAAATTCCTTTGGATTCGGGGGCTGCAACTCCTGCATTGTATTCCGTAGAACTTACTGAAAACAAAAATATAGTGTTTTCCTCAACTGTTGTCCTTTACGCATGGCTGTGCAAAAAACCGCTTAGGGACTCGGAACTTCCCAATATACCGTTTTTGATTAAAGATTAACTTTATCCATAAAGGACAGCTTTTTTATAAACGGTATATCAGCATTTTCCATGTCCCTTAGGCTTAATTTTTGCACTCCTCCATCCGGTCTGCAGAGGACAGAAGTTGGTAAAAGTACTATAACTGATTAAAACAGAACAAATTTCAAACTTATGCTGTCTTCCCGCAGCTTATGGACAAACCGGAAGCCTGCTCTGCTTTATCCCGATAATGTCTGCTGTATCATCTGTTGTCAGAAACAGGAAAATCCTATGGATGAATACACCCTGTTCCCCATAGACTTTCTGTCTGATTTGCAGCATGGTTGATCAGGCAGAATCATTCAGCAGTCACCCAAGCGAAAAGGAGGGTTTTATGCAGATGTCAGGACATGCGGGGCTCAGAGCCAGGCAGAGGGGAATCCCCAGGGAACATGTGGATATTATCATGCAGTATGGAACCGCGGTGGAAAAACCGGGCAGCGCCTTTGAGATTCAAATCAGCAGAAAAGACAGGGACAGGATTATCCGGGATTTGAAAAATCTGATAAAAACCGTGGAAAAATGCAGCAATACCGCTCTGCTCGTGGACAGGCACATGGGAACGGTCATCACCATGTACAATCACTGAGGGAAAGACAGGTGTCAGGTGTTCGGTGTCAGGTTTGTTATGGGAATACTTATCACCAAATGCAGACTTTGCGGACAGATCAGAATCAGGATATAAAAACGGAGAAATCATTTTGAGATACACAGATGGAAAAGGGGCGGAAACGCCCCTTTTTTATTTTTCTTTTTTCAGGCGGACAGTTCCGCAAAAATTCTGCACAATGCCTTTGTGCATAAAAAATGTTTGCCTTTGGCAGAAAAATATGAGATAATTTTCTTTTTTATTTTGGTATCTGTGAATAAGCAAAGTCGCATAACATGGGCAGAACATGCTTCCGGACTGCTGATAAATATAGAAAAATGCACAAACTGAGGTACAGACTGGAAGCTTATGCTGCCATATCTGAAAAAAGGAATACCCATGAATATTATTGAATCCATAAAAAAGCGCAAAAGCATCAGAGATTTCAAAGAAGATCCGGTTCCCCAGTCCGTTATTCGGGAAATTCTTGAAACCGCGTGCCGTGCGCCATCGGCAATGAATACGCAGCCATGGGAATTCGCGGTTATGACAGGAGAGGTTCTTAAATCCGTAAAACGCTCTGTTATTGAAAAATTCAGGGCAGAGGAAAAACCCCATTCCGAACACTGCGTTGTGGGATGGCCTTCAGAAAGCGTTTACCGCCAGCGTCAGGTGGAACTTGCCAAAAAAATTTTTCATCTTATGGATATTAAACGGGAAGACGCTGAAAAACGCATGCAGTGGATGGAAAGGGGACTTGCTTATTTCAATGCGCCTGCTGTGATAATTGTCTGCGCTGATCGGATGCTTGCCGAAGGATCACCGATATTTGACCTGGGCGCGGTCACACAAACCATCTGCCTTGCCGCGCTGCCTTACGGTCTGGGAACCTGCATTCAGGATCAGGGCGTGATGTATCCGGAAGTGTTAAGAAAATTCTGCCATATCCCTGACAGCAAAATAATTGTCATTGCAATTGCCATTGGATACCCCAACCCGGATTTTCCGGCAAACCGGCTTGAAACACCCCGTGAACCTGCGGATGCTGTTACGGCATGGTGCGGGTTTGAATGACCGGAGGGAAATGAAAATTTTTTAAATGCCTATGTTTTAAGGTTTCAGGGAACAGACACCGAACACTGAGATCTGAAAGGGAGAGAAAAATGAAAAAAATGATACAGAATCTGACCATCCGGAAAAAACTTTCCATCCCGAACCTGCTCAATGTCCTTCTGCTGCTCATTGTGATTTTCTTTTTTTTCAGTTCCGGATTTCTCATTAAAGACATCTCTGAAAAAGAAAAAGTGTTTGCCGATCTGACTGCCCGGATGCGGACCACCGCGCATCATGCCAAAGATTATCTCAATCAGATGATCACATATGAGGCTCTGGAAAAAGAATTCCGTGAAATTCTCAACCATATCAGCGACAAAAATCTGGCTGACAGATTTTCGGAAATCCATTCGCAGGTGATGCAGATTCATGAGATTGAAGTGCAGAATGCAGATATTGAAAGGCAGATTGGGGAACTCACGGATTTTTCCATTTTGCAGTCAAACACCTTTATTCAGAAGATCAGTGAAAAACTGGCGGATGAAAATCTGGAACAATCTGTCACGAAACTGGAACGCGCCGTTATTGCCGGAGCCAATGTCAATACTTCCGTCAATTATCAGATCAAAGTGCTTTTTGAAAAGTTAAAGAACAATATAAAACTGAAAGATGAGATTCTCAATTACCTTGATATTGCAAACCGGAATACGGAAAAAGACAGGATCAGACTTTCAGGGACGCCTTTTGTCAAACTGGCCGAAGACAGCATGGCAGCCATTTCCAAAGTAAAAGAACAGTCTTTGCATTATATCCGGAATATGGAAAAATATCATTCCATTCAGAAGGATATTTTTCAGAAAATTGAAGAAAGCATTCAGGAGGTGGATCAGTCTGCAGACGCTCTCACCCGCAATTTTTTCGATAAAATCCGAATGTATCTGCGCAATATTCTTATTCTGCTTTTTCTCACTGTCACCATCGGCGCGCTTATCAGTTTTTTTGCGGCAAAATCCATATTTGAATCCCTGAAAAATGCAGCAGAAGTCATCAAAAGGATTGCCTCCGGTGATCTGACTTTCACTGTGGATACCGGAAACAATGATGAAATCGGCCAGTTGATGAAATCCATGAAAAATATGGCGGAAAAACTCAAGGAAATCATTGCGCAGATCAGACGGGTGACCGAACAGGTGGATTCCGGCATGAAGATGATTCGAATCGGCGCAGAGGAACTGAGTGCAACTGCGTCTGATCTTTCCCAGGGCGCAAGTGAGCAGGCCGCGTCTTCCCAGCAGGTTTCCGCTTCCATGGAAGAAATGACTTCCGGCATCCGCCAGAATGCGGACAATGCCTCGGAAACAGGGAAAATTTCACTGCTCTGCGCTGAAAATGCCGAAGAAGGCGGCAAAGCGGTGGAGGAAACTGTGGAGGCCATGAAAGAAATATCTGAACGAATCAGCATTATTGATGAAATTGCCACACAGACCAATTTTCTGGCACTCAATGCCGCGATTGAGGCTGCCAGAGCCGGGGAACAGGGCAAGGGATTTGCGGTTGTGGCCAGCGAGGTGCGCAAACTGGCTGTGGAAAGCAAAAAAGCCGCGGCAGGCATCAGCAAACTTTCCTCGTCCAGTGTCGAAATTGCGGAAAAGTCCGGAGAAATGCTGCGAAAAATCGTGCCGGAAATCCGAAAGACAGCAGAAATGGTGCAGGAGATCAGTGTATCCAGCAATGAGCAGATTCTGGGAGCTGAGCAGGTGAACACTGCCCTGCAGCAACTGGATTTGGTCATTCAGAAAAATGCCCAGGCTGCGGAAAATCTTGCTGCAACTGCCACCCAGCTTGCCGCGAGCGCCAGTGAAACCGCTATGGTGCAGATGAAAAAACTCAAGCAGGCCATCGGATTTTTCAGAATTTCGGAAGAAAAGCCGGATCAGAGTGATACGGGATTCTCCAATCCTGAACAGGGGGAACTGCCTGCGGAAACCCTGTCGCAAATCCGCAAAATTGTGGAAGAGAGCATAAATTCGGCAAAACAGATTCCAAACAGAAACTTTACAGAAAAAACAGATGAATGTGAAATTGTACTGGATGAAATGACAAATGAAATCAAACGGGTATGCAAATCAGACTATGAAAAATACTGAGCTTCTGTTTTCAGCACTGAAACCTGAACACTGAAACCTCAACCCTGAACACTCAGCACTGAAACCTGAACACGCTATGCCTGAAACTGATTACAAATCCCTAAAAGAGCATCTGAACCGGACATTCCCCGTATGGCTGATATTTGGAGAGGACATGCTTTGCAACAAAGCCTTTGCCTCTGTTCTGGACACCCTGATTCCGCCTGCACAGCGGAGCCTGAATTATGAACCGGTGGAGCAGGACAATGTGCCCGAGGCCATCGCCAGGGTCAACACCTTTTCCATGCTTTCCGGCAGAAAAGTGGTGGCCCTCCGGGATTCCCGCATATTTTATTCCGGTCAGGAAGATGCGGATTTTCTGGAAAAAGCCAGGGACGCGCATGAAGCAAAGGACATGAAAAAAGCCGCAAAATTCTTCACCGTGTTTCTGGGTTCCAAAAATATATCTTATGATGATCTGCAGGGCGGGAACCGGGATGAGATTCTCAAAGCCGCAGCAGAGCAGATCGGAGACGGCAAATGGGTGGATGAACTTATCGCATATTGCCGGGACAAAGGACTGGCACCATCTGCCGTGCAGGATCATATGGCGGAACTGCAAAAGGCCATTGAAAAAGGCTTTCCTTCGGGAAACTGTCTGCTGATTACCACCGATATGGCGGACAAACGGCGCAGCCTTTACAAAACCATACGGGATTTGGGCATTATTGTGGACTGTTCTGTTCCCAAAGGCAGCACAAAGGCAGACAAAACCGCGCAGGAAGCAGTTCTGAATGAACAGATGCGCAGTGTTCTGGGGGAAAGCGGCAAAACTATGGACACAGCCGCGTATCATGCCCTGTGTGAAATGACCGGTTTTGCCCTGAGAACCTTCACCGCCAGTCTGGAAAAGCTTGTCCATTATGTGGGCGAACGCCGAAACATCACGGCAGAGGATGTGCAGGCAGTGCTCAAACGCACCCGCCAGGATCCCATTTATGAACTGACCAATTCCCTGTCAGACCGAAACGCGGAAGCCTGCCTTTTTTATCTCAATTCTCTGCTTTCTGAAGGGCTTTTTCCCCTTCAGATTCTTGCTGCCCTTGTCAATCAGGTGCGCAGGCTGCTGGTGATCAAGGGATTCACAGAAAGCAGTCTGGGGAAGACATGGAAATCCGGCATGTCCTACCAGCAGTTTCAGACTGCGGTGGTGCCCCAGTTGCTGAAATCTGATCAGCAGATACAGGCGCATCTGGAGACCTGGGAGGAAATGCTGACAGGAGAAAAAGAAGGTGAGACAGGCAAAAAAAAGAAAAAAAGCAAACCAGCGACTGATCTGCTGATGGCAAAAAATCCCAAAAGCACGTATCCCCTGTATCTGGGTTTGCAGAAGGCTGACAGGTTTACCGGAAAAGAACTGGGGGATGCAATGGAATGGCTGAGCCAGGCTGATGTGCATCTGAAAACAGGGGGGCAGAATCCCAAACTGATTCTGGAGAGGGTAATCCTCCGAATCTGCTCTCCGCAGAAAGTCTGATTTCTATGCAACATTGCAGTGCCTTGCCAATATTGAATCTGTGATCTGCAAAAAACCGGATTTTTCCAAAAAATCCGGTTTGTCTGCAAAGGTCAAATGACAAAATCAGACTTGACAGAGCAGCAGTTTTCCTATGCCCGGAGTGCCAAACTTTGCGTCAGCCACTCTTGCCAATTGATGCAGCAAACCGGATTTTTTATAAAAATACGGTTTTTCTCCAAAGGTGGGCAAAGGAAAATATTGACACATTCACATCTTTATCATAATCTTCCAAAAAGAAATTTTTGAAAATTGCTTTATCTGTCCGAGATAAAACCCAGCATGCACTCCGGACAGAAGGGAATGTTTTTTGGGAACGCTGTATTTTTTTTATCAAAAACCTCAATGATGGGAAAGGAAAGAAAAATGAAAAAACTGATGCTGATTCTTCTTGCAGGCACATTGGTATTTGCGGGATGCGCTGCACCCCAGACAAAAACGGGAAAAGGGGCTGCATACGGCACTGCCGGTGGAGCTGCTGCCGGTGCGCTGGCCGGACAGCTCATCGGCAAAGACACCAAATCCACCCTGATTGGCGCGGCAGTGGGCGCGGCAGTGGGTGCTGCGGCAGGTGCCGGTGTGGGACAGATGATGGACAGACAGGAGCAGGAATATACGCAGGCACTGGCCGCATCCGAAGCTGCTTCGGTCCGCCGGGAAGGCAATCTTCTTGCCATTACCCTCAAGGGTGATGTCACCTTTGATACCAACTCAGCCAAAATCAAGCCCGGACTGTATTCGGAAATTGACCGGATTGCCCAGGTTATGGCTCAGTATCCCCAGACCCGTGTCATGGTGGAAGGCCATACGGACAGCAAGGGCAGCGATGCCTATAATATGGAACTTTCCAGAAAACGGGCTGAGGCTGTGAGGGAAGAACTGGTAAGGCGGGGAGTCAATTCTTCCCAGATTCAGACCGTTGCCTATGGTGAAACCATGCCCGTGGCCTCCAACGATACCGCAGAAGGACGCCAGAGAAACCGGAGAGTCGAAATCAAAATCGAACCCACTTCCGCAGGTTAATTTTTTACATACAGGCTGCTGTGTCCAAAAAAGGGGTGACAATCTGTCACCTCTTCAGCCGGATTGGGCCTGTCCGGATTCCTGTCTATACAGGCTGTTTTTCCAGAAGCCACCTTTTGTACCACTCAACTGCCTCCCGGAAAAATTTTTCCTGGTTATCCTGCCTGCTCATGCGGTGGTCCCCATTTCTGAGCATGATAACCCGTTTGGGCAGAACTGCTTTCTGATAGAGTCGGTGGGCATCCGAAGGCGGAACAATTTTGTCCGAATCCCCGTGAAAGATCAGGATGTGATGCACCCCGGCGATCTTTCCGCTCAAATCAAACTGAAGTGCCGCAAAATTGACATCTTTCAGATTCGGGTCCTCTGACTTTTCAATGGCCTTGATGACCGGTGCTCCTTTGAGGGGGGCAGCAAATGTCACCAGCGCGCTGATTCCCGTTTTTTTAAACACATTCAGGCAGGCCGCTCCGCCCAGGCTGCTCCCGAAAAGTGCAATCTGCTTTCCCAGATCCTTCTGCTCCTTCATGATTTTGACAGCGCTGAGCAGATCATTGCACCGTGCCTCGAAACTGGTCACTTCCCTGAAAATTCCGTCACTTGCCCCGCAACCTCTGTGGTCGAACCGGAAAAAGGCAATCCCTGCGGCAGTGCAGTCACGGGCCAGTTGGATCTGTTTGGGAGAATTACTGTCGCTGAACAGTCCGTGGGAACCGATGACCACGGGCGGATTGGCGGCTTCGGCCGGAAGGTGCAGCACACCTTTCAGGTGGAAGTCCCCGCTGGTAAACGTAATTTCTCTTTGAATCGCTTCAGGTTCTGCTTCAGACATAAAACGATCACCTCTTGATTTTTGACAATGATTGATAATATAACTGACTGATCAAAGATGTTCACATATTTCAAAAAAACCGGTTTTTTCCCGGTCCCGGATCTTCCGGGGGTGAAGCCGGTTTTCAGAAAATAAATTTCATATCAGTTGGTTGACTTTGATTTTTCCATAATCTATTTTTCTGCGTTTCGCAAGAGCTTTTGCAGATGAACGCAACAGGAACAGGTGTTACGCACTTGAATTTCAACCTGCTGATTTTTAAAGATGTCAGTGTTGCACTGCACAAATCGGTTTGTATAAAATCAAACAGTTAGGGATCGGGTGCGTAACTCCTGACATAATCAGCAGACAGGAAAATTTTGATGAAAAAAAAGGAACCCCAGGAAATCGAACTGGAAATATCGGATATGGCTTTTGGAGGAAAGGGAATTGCAAAGATCAACGGTTTCACAATCTTTGTGGATCAGACCGTGCCTCTGGACCGGGTCGTGGCGCGCATTGTCAGAAAAAAGAAAAATTACGCGGAGGCCCGTGTTTCTCAATTCATTTCCCTTTCTCCTCACCGGATTGATCCCCCCTGCCCTTACAGCGGATTCTGCGGGGGATGCAAATGGCAGTTTCTCAAATATGAACACCAGCTTGTCTTCAAACAGCAGCATGTGTCCGATGCCCTTGTCCATATCGGACTGATGCAGGATATTCCGGTTCATCCGGTCATTCCCTCGGACAGAATTTTCGGATACCGCAACAAGATGGAATTCTCCTGTTCGGACAGACGCTGGCTGCTGCCGGATGAACTGGGCAGGGAGGATGCAGAATTTTCCTTTGCACTGGGCCTGCATGTGCCGGGAACTTTTCACAGGGTGCTGGATATTTCTGCCTGCCTGCTGCAGGCCGAAACCGGAAATTCGATTCTCGAAGATGCGCGGCAGTATATCAAAAATTCAGACATTCCGGTGTACGGGCTGAAAACTCACCAGGGCTTCTGGCGCTTTCTCATGCTGCGCCATTCTGTGGCCTTTGATCAGTGGATGGTCAATGTCATCACAGCTTCGGAAGACCGGAAAGCTGTTCAGCCTCTGGCGGATTTTCTGATGGGAAAATATCCGAACATTGTTTCGGTCATCAACAATATTACAGCCCGGAAAGCCGGGATCGCAGTGGGGGAATACGAGATTCTGCTGGGCGGTTCTCCGGTAATCAAAGAGCAGATTGCAGGATACACCTTTGACATTTCAGCCAATTCCTTTTTTCAGACCAATACGCGGGGCGCGGAAAAACTTTATGAAACCGTAAAATCCTATGCAGAACTCAGCGGCAGGGAAAGGGTATGGGATTTGTACTGCGGCACAGGAGCCATTGCCATCTGCCTGTCAGACAAAGCAGGGGAGGTTGTCGGCATTGAACTTGTGGAAAGCGCGGTTGCCGACGCCCGTGCCAACTGCCGCAGCAACGGCATCGGGAACTGCCGTTTCATGACCGGAGACATCAAAGAAACCCTGTCCGCCATTGGAACAAAGCCGGATGTGCTGATTATTGATCCCCCCCGTTCCGGAATCCATAAAGATGCGGTCAGCCAGATCAGAGATGCAGCACCGCGGAGAATTGTTTATGTATCCTGCAATCCGGCCACCCAGGCCAGGGATCTGGCCATGCTGAAAGAGGATTACCATGTTATCGAAGTGCAGCCGGTTGACATGTTTCCCCATACCTTTCATATTGAATGTGTGGCAAAACTGGAAAGAAAAAGAGGGAGTTGACATTTTCGGTATGCAGAATTATAGTTATAGGTTATACAATTGGATTTTCAATGGATACCTCAGATAATGCAGGACAGGCTGAATGCCTGTGCTGCTGCCTGCCGCATTCAATTTTGGACAGTGATCCATTTTTCTTTCGGAAAAGGGCAGGGGTGTGTCCCATCCTGATGGTCTGAAAAAAGGGAGCAGCGATAACAGCAGGTCTTTTTTTCGTCCATTTCGGGATTGAAAAAACGTTTTTTCAATGCGCTCACAAAATCCCCTTCTGAGAGGCAGGGGGCCTGTTCTGATTATCCTGTGCACATGATGATTTTTTTCTTGACTAAATTTTAAATATAAAATATATATTATATTTTATAATAAACAATATTCAGAAAGCTGAGAATGACCAATGGGAATCAGAGAAAGAAAAGAAAGAGAAAGGGAAAGAAGACGTCAGCAGATTATTGTGGCTGCAAAACGCGTGTTCTGCGAGAAAGGCTTTAACAGAGCCACGATGGAGGACATTGCCAAGGAGGCCGAACTGAGTCCCGGAACTTTGTATCTGTATTTCAAAAACAAAGACGAACTCTATGCCTCCCTTTCCCTGAGAATACTCCAATACCTGATCATCCGTCTGGAGCATGTCAACGGCAATGCAGAACTGGATGCCCAGGGCAGGGTGGACGCGCTGGTGGAGGCCATGTTTGACGTGTATGATTTTGATCCGCTCATTATCATCAATCTGTTTCATCTGCAATCCAGCGAAACACTGAAAAATCTGTCGGAAGAAATGATGGCAGAAATCGAGGAACTGTCCCGCAAATCCCTTGGCGCGATTGCAGATGTCTTCAGACTCGGAATCCGGGAGAAGCTTTTTGTTGACAAGCATCCCTTTGCCCTTGCCGATATATTCTGGGCCATGTTTTCCGGTGTGATTCTGTGGGAATCCAGCAAAAAAATCATTGATGACAATAAGGATTATCTCAAGGATACCCTGAAAGTGGCATTTGACATTTTCAAACGGGGAATCAGGGCGGCAAACTGATTTCATGACAGATGTCCGGTGTCAAGGTGACGGGCGCGGTCAGCAGACAGGGATTTGCCTTTCACAGGGGATTCCGTGCCTATGCAAAAGTTATGTCCGGCAGACAGAACACCGCAATCTGACAAGTGCATATTTCACAAAACAGAAGGAGAATGTCATGAGCAAATTCTTTTTTGTACTGACCAGAGGGCCGGAGGATCCCACCCGTGCTGTCCGCTGTTTTCATCTGGCCAAGGTGGCAGCGGAAAAAGGACATGAAGTCAAGGTGTTTCTGGCAGATGACGGGGTGTTTCTCAGCAATATGGTGCTGGCTGAACGAATCAAAGCCCCGACCGGAGATGAACTGATCACGTATCTGAAATTTCTGCAGGAAAAGAATGTCCCGATTTTGGTTTGCAAACCATGTGCCGGAGCCCGGCTCATCGAAGAGGATGATCTGCCCCCCAATTTTCAGATTGCCACAGGTTATGATCTTATTGACATAGCAGAAGACTCAAAAATTTTTTCATTCTGATGACAGACATTGTCCCGGTGTCCGCTTCGTTTGAAAAACATTGGGATACAAAAGTCCTGATGGTTTGAAAACCCTCAGGACTTTTTTGGGATAAACATTTTTGGATCTTCAGGGATTTTTGTGGAAAATTTTCCCGGATGCCTGCTTTCGCAGGCATGACGTCATTCCGGTAAAAAGCCGGAATCCGGTGTTTCCGCAAAACAGATTGAAGAACCACATTTTTTTCAATGCAGGTGTTCAGTGAGCATGTATGCTGTGCTGCCATCTGTCCTGAGAACCACCGCACTTCTCCTGTCCTGTATCATCCCTGATTCTCCAACTCCTGAATCTTTCAGCAGAAAATAATTATATCCTCTTTTAAAAAATTATGTTATGATACCCAATTATGGATTCCGCCGGAAACGATAAACAGTTTTTCCCCTGGAATCTGTTTTGTCAGCGTGATTATTATGAAGATGATTTCAAAGGAGAAAATTCAGCTCACAGCAGTTATGAAATACGCAAATGTCATTGTTCACTCATTTGGTTATGAACTGGCGCCCAACGTGATTCTGTCCCGGGATCTGGAAACCCGTCTGGAACCCCTGTATCAGCGTCTGCATCTGAAGCCGGGGCAGTTGGAGGCCATTACCGGCATTTATGAAAGGCGTTTCTGGGATCCGGGATTCAGAGTTTCAGAAGGCGCTGCCGCTGCAGGCAGAAAGGCGATTGCCGCAGCGGATATTTCCGCAGAGGACATTGGAATGCTGATTTACTGCGGGGTATGCCGGGACAACCTGGAACCGGCCACGGCCTGTACGGTTGCCCACAGTCTGGGACTGGAGCCTGAAACCCATATTTTTGATGTTTCCAATGCCTGCCTGGGCGTTCTGAACGGAATGCTGCAGGTGGCCAATGCCATTGAAATGGGGCAAATCCGGGCAGGGCTGCTGGTTTCCTGCGAAACCGCGCGGGAAGTGGTGAACATCGCCATTGACCGTCTTCTGCACACACAGGATATGGAAGTGTTCAAGGAAACCATTGCCACTCTCACAGGCGGAGCCGGTGCGGTTGCAGTCCTGCTTGCCCATGCCTCTCTTGTGAAAAAGGGACACCGTCTTCTGGGCGGTGTATGCCGGAATGCGGCAGAACATCACCGTCTGTGCCTGTGGGGCCCGGACGCGGGGCGGTGCGTGGACGGGATTCATGTGATGAAAACCGATTCGGTTGCGGTGCTCCGCAACGGAGTGGCCCTGGGTGCGGAAACCTTCCGGGCATTCATGGGG
>CAZDIU010000119.1:0-14125 GCA_964505535.1 uncultured Desulfobacterales bacterium
CGGCACCACTCAAATATTAAAGGCATAATCCCAAGGGGTTATGCCTTTTGTATTTAGGGACATGGAAAATGCTGATATACCGTTTATAAAAAAGCTGTCCTTTATGGATAAAGTTAATCTTTAATCAAAAACGGTATATTGGGAAGTTCCGAGTCCCTTAGTGTAAATTTTTTCTGTCTGATTCCGGGTTCCGTAATTTTTCTGAAACGGGCTTCGTCTGTTTTCTCAAAAACTACAGCAATGCCGATCTGAACAGATGCTTTTGTATTTTTTTCTTGATTCATATGACAGACAGCAGTTGTCAAGCAATAACTGACAACGGCCCTTTTTGTTAATTAACACAGATTAACATACTGAAAACAGTGGATTCCGGCTTTCTCCGGAATGACGGGAAAAGGCATGGCCCCGGACGTGAGGAATCAATTTCTGCATTTATCCCAATCCCATAACCAGCTTCAGGCCCTCATCCACTTCCTGCATCCGCCCGGCAGGAACCCGGCCCGCGCATTCTTCCAAATCCTTCCTGTCAACTGTTGCAACCTGTGAAACATTGATCACAGAATCCTTTGGCAGTCCGCTTTCCTGTGCTGTCAGAAACACATTGCCGGGCAGATCTGCATACCCTGTATTGGAAGTCACTGCCGCGACAATTACCGTGGCAATCCTGCTTTGGTTAAAACGGTTATCCTGAACCACCGCGACAGGTCTTCTGTACCCAGGCCCGGAACCGGATGGAATGCCGAAATCACACCACCATATCTGCCCGCGCCGGATGTTCACCATTCAGCCTCCGCAAATTTGCGGTAAACCGCTTTTTTCACAGGTTCCGGCAGTGCTGTGTCCAATTTTCTGCACACTTCGTTGATCTGCCCGGTAATTTCCCTTCCTGTTTTCATCCGCAGATACTCTGCCAAAGCCTTTTGGTAAAGCTCACTCCGGGAAATCCTGCACTGCCCGGCATATTCCTCTGCTGCCAAAAACAGGGCATCCGGTATGGAAATTGCTGTTTTCATGCTCTTTTCTCCTGTCTGATTCTGTTTTTGCCTGTGCATACAGTATAACCTGAGTATAACCCAAAGTCAAACAGTTCATTCCGGCATCCTCCCCAGTTCCCTCTCTTTCCTCTCTGCCTTTGCCTGTGCCGTTTCCGGGCTTGGAGACTTCCCCAGATACACCCCGTGAACCCTTCCCCTGTGCCATCTGAACATCCTGTAATACCCGTCCTTTCCCCTCTGCACATTCCACTTTCCAATGTTAAACAGAATCTGTTTACAGTCTTTGTCCCTGTCCTGTTCCCCTGTCTTTTCCCGCAGCCGGATGATTCCCGCAGTCAGCACTGCGATCTCCAAATCCCTCTCCTTTTCCACTGCCCTGAATTCCCGCTTCATCCGCTTTATTTCCTGCCTTGATGCCTCAAGCTCTGTCATAATCCCTTTCCCCTCATAAACATTCATTGTTTCAATATGGCCGTTTTCCAAGTTTATCTGTGTGCTTATCCTGCAGTTCTGATTCACAATGCACACCTCCCGGCAACGATGCTGATTCATAACCCTTCTGTTGACTCCTGCAAGGCTCTCCGTTATCATATGATACATGATACAGTCCTTTAAAACACCCGGCACAGAAGATATTTTTGACGGAACAGCCTCCGGTGGTGCCCGGAAATGCTGCCCTCAGTCTGTCTGGCCCGTTGCACGCCGGAAACTGGATCAGATCAACCGCGTCCGGAATGTGTCTGAACTCAGGGAACCTCCGGGAAACCGTCCGGAGCAGTTGAAATTTGACAGGAAAAATCAGTGCAGCATCCGGATTAACCGGCCGTACAGAATCTGTTTCACATGGAAGAAAGGTCATGCCTATGAAGTTGAAATCACAGACTGCCACTGAACGCAGACTCCCCAAAAACCGGCCCCGACACATCCGGGAGAAATGCTTTTGGAAGAGTTTGTCAAACCCATCCCTTTCAAGGTGTGAAAAATAAACATTTAATATCAGGTTATTACAGATATCCTTTTCTGATGCTGTCTGCCGGAGGCTGTCACTGCCTGCCGCAGAAACCTCCGTACATTGCGGAGTTGCGCTGACCGGCCTGTGACTCACCTTGAAAGGACTGGTGCATTTAGGCATATTTGACAAGTCTTTTTTTTGGGGAAAAATGATTCTGAAGGTTTACATTTAACTCTGTTTGGGTTATTTTTATTTAAAAATTGGTTTATTAGACACTAAACAGGAGTTGAAATGATAAAATTCAATCTGAAAGAACTGCTTGCCCGGAAGGAATTCAGGGACGGTTGCGCCGTCACCATGACGGATGCAGCCAAAGCTGTAGATATTTCAAGGAATACTCTGTACAGAATGGCAAACAGCAAAGGGGAATTCAGCACAAAAACGGAATACATCGATAAGCTCTGCCGTTATTTCAACTGCACCCCGAATGACCTCACGACCATCGTTCCGGAACCGGAAGAGGGAGAGGAAGGGCAGGGCGTGGAGAAAGCTCAGTGAACGCAAGGCAGAAAAAGACGTTGGAGAAAATCTTTGAGAGGCCTGTGCGCTGCGATGTGGAATCGAATGAAGTCAAATCGCTTCTGACTGCCTGCGGTGCGGAAATCAGGGAAGGCAAAGGCTCTCGTGTACGGATTACCCTTCATAACCGGGTATTTAACCTTCATTCCCCGCATCCGCACAAGGAAATGAAGAAATACACTGTCGGTCTTGTCAGAGATTTTCTGGAAATCACAGGAGGAAAGCCGAATGAATAACAGCCTGAATTACAAAGGATATGCCGGAAGCGTTCAGTTTGACGCCTCAGACAGAATCTTCCATGGCCGGGTGCTGGGGATTGCGGACATTATCGGCTTTGAGGGAGAAAGCGTCACAGAACTGGAACAGGATTTCAGAAACGCTGTGGATGACTACCTTGAGACCTGCCGGGAAATGGGAAAGGCCCCTGAAAAGCCGGTTCCCGGAAAAGTGATTCTGGAAATCCCTCCTGATCTGCTGGCCTTTATCACCATTGAAGCCGGACGGGAAAACAAAGGCATAGAAGCATGGATTGCGGATACATGCCGAAAGGCTGTGGAAAAAAAGCCTGAACCTGTGAAAAAGAAGAGGGGAAAGCTTGAACTTTCAGCCAAAACCCTGCTCCTGAACATCCCCGGGGCAGGGCAAAAAAAGCAAAAGCGGAAAAATGGGTGCGTTTCGGGTGCATTTTCGCCTGAAAATGCAGAAGGACAGACATGCCTTTGAAAAGGTAACATACTGAAATAATTTATCTGTTTGAACTGACTCCTAATTTTCTCTTCGCACCGCATGAATGTTAAAGGAGTTTGCCGCATGCGGCAGCTCCTTTTTTATTTGCCAGCTCCTGAATTCCGCCATTTTCCTGCCTGGGGGCAGTTTCTTCACAAATTCATCCGAAATTCTGGCAATGGCCTGTTTTCCTGCGGGGATTTGCGGATCAAATCATTGGCAGTGCATGATGCATTCAGCGAAAGGATCGCGATACTGCCGGGCTGGGCAACAGAAATGGGGCTGCCCTTATCATCTTCCATATTCCTGATGCTGTCCTGTTTCAGTGCTTCTCCCGGAGAAAGAATTTCAATCCTGTCGTCTGTGACAATTTTGTTTCGGACATCCACCCGAAACCGGCCATGTCCCATATCTTCAAGCACTTTGCCTGCAAAAACATATTCTGTGTCATACACGCATTCGGCATAGTTGGGAATCACCTCATCCGGATCATTGAAATAGAATCCGGTGCAGTATCCCCGGTAACTGATTTTGGACAGTTCCGCAAGCCATTCTTTTTTCACTGTCCGGGATTCCGGATTTACCGCATACGCATCAATGGCCTCGCGATAGGCTTTGACCACTGTGGCCGCATAATGAATGCCTTTCATGCGTCCTTCAATTTTCAGGGAATGGATGCCTGCCTCCGCCATTTCCGGGATATGGGCAATCATGCACAAGTCTCTGGAATTGAACACATAACTGCCACGTTCATCCTCCAGAAGCGGATAATACTGACCCGGCCGTTTCTCCTCCATCAGCGCATAATTGAATCGGCAGGGATGGCAGCACATGCCCCGGTTGCTTTCCCGTTTTGCCATGAAACTGCTCAGCAGACACCGGCCCGAATAGGAAATGCACATGGCTCCGTGAACAAAGGCTTCAATCTCCATGCCGGTTTTTTCTGCAATCTCCCGGATTTCCTCCAGACTCAGCTCCCGCGCCATATTCACCCGCACTGCGCCCAAGTCTTTCCAGAACCGGGCAGTGCGAAAACTGGTGGTATTGGCCTGGGTGCTGACATGAATGGGAATTTGCGGTATGATTTCCCTTGCCTGCAGGAAGATGCCCGGATCAGCAATGATAATCGCATCTGGCCCGATTTCTCCCAGACTGTGCAGATATTCCCCAATCGCGCGGTGTTCCTCATTGCGCGGATAAATATTGCAGGCCACATACACTCTCACGTTTCTTTCATGGGCAAAGGCAATGGCCTGCTTCATTTCCTCCAAAGTGAAATTGCCGGAAAAATTCCGCAGACTGAAATCCTTTCCGGCAAGATACACGGCATCCGCGCCATAGTGAACAGCGATTTCCAGTTTTTCAAAGTTTCCCGCGGGAGCAAGAAGTTCGGGTTTTCGGACAGTGAGGCTCATGGGTGAATATTCATTTCTCCCTCGGCAAAACCGTGCCGGTGTGAAAATTTCTCAAACATCTGTGCCAGTCCGGTTCCCAGATTGAATGCCGCATCCGCGCCCAGATTCTCGTCTGCGGTTTTGTCAAAAAACACATTGAGATTGGAGTGCAGTCCCTCTTCCGGCTTCCAGTAGCATATCATAATCGGCACTTTGGGCAAAGGATGCAGCACCACAGATATGTCAGACTCGAACTGTTTTTCCACCTCTTTTCCGCTGAACATATGCACAATATTGTCAAAAAAACTGGGATAAATATCAGCAACCCTTTTCATGGCCTCTTCGCAGCGTTTCTGAAAAAGCGGATATTTTTCCCTGCCGTTTTTCAACTCCCGGAAAGAGCGCCAGTCTCCGGAAACCTCCTGTCCCTTTCCATGAAGGATGTAATGGAGCAGGGGGACCACCACCCATACATTGACATGAATGTCAGTGAAAAAATTTCCCTGTGCATCCACAGTGAAATTTTTGCCAAGCACCGGCATTGTCAGTTTTCCATCCGCGTATCGTCCGCCGGTTCTGTGAGCAGCTTCGGCCAAATCGGATCTGCGGATTTCCTTTTTCAACGCTTCCATATATTCAGCACGGGTGTCATCCATTCCGTTTTCCTGTGCAGGTTCATCGGAAAAACACCGGATGGTTTCGGCATCCAGTTTCGGGCATTCGCTGATCTTTTTCTGCCCGGTGACAACCGCGCCTGCAAAAGCCAGGCAGGTTTTCAGTCCGCATTCCCTGCAGTTGGACTGGTCAAGCATTTTAAAGATTTCCATTGCATTTTTGGGCTTTGGCATTAAAATATCCTCCTTTCCCTTATTTTCTGTCCGGTGGGTGAATCGCTTACATGTTTTCTCAGGCACTGTCCACATTCACTGCGGCCAAAAACTCCGTGTGTCAGCCGTTTCCCCACTGTTTTCTGAAACAGCAGATTTTCACCAATTCAAAGCGGCTGACAGTCACACAGATATTTATTATAATTTCTTTTTCCCGTGTTTCAACCTTTGGTCAGGCAGAAAAACACCTGAAAAAGATCAGGGTTCGTAACAGAATCCTGTTTTTGTTTCCGATCTTTTGGATGGAATTCAGTCTTGGAAAACAAGCCAAGACCGGGAGATATTGCAATTTTTTTGACAATATGGGATAATCCTGATAGCATGTGCATGCAACAGTGAACACAGACAGATTTTTTTGAAAAACGGGGAAAAACCGGATTTTTGCGAAAAATCCGGTTTTTAAAAATCTGTAAAATCTTTCCGTCTGATTGGAAAAAAAATGCAGTTGCCTGAAAATTCCTGTGAACACAAGCCGGATACGCAGATTCTGCCGCCTGTTCTTCCGGTCACGCACAAATCAGATATGCCCCGGCAATCCGCAGTTTGGGGAATTTTGCTCTTCCTGCTTCTGACTGCGGTTGGCACAGGCGCATTTTTTCTGGGAAAACTGTCCGGCCCCGTCTGGCCCATGTGGAAAAAAGCAGAGCCGGAGCTTCGGGAGGATCTGGTTGTTGACCGAATCCGGCAGGTTGCCAAATTTGTGAGTGTGGAATATCACATGGCAGATATTCTTGAATATGCACAGGAGCAGTATCTGCCTTTCTTTGACAAGAAAATGCTGATTATTGCCAAAGCCAGAGTGCTGGCCGGTTTTGATTTTGACAAAGGCATCCGCGTCACAGTGGAGGAAAGGGAAGGCCGGAAACAGGCGGTGCACATCATCCTTCCGCACCCGGAAATCATTTCCGTGGAGCCGGAATACCGCTACTATGACATTCGGGGAACCATTCCGCCGGAAGAGCATACCCTGATTCTGATGAAAGCCAAAGCCGCACTCCGTCAGGCCGCCGTCCGGGAGGGAATTCTGGACAAAGCCAGAGAATCGGTTCAGACGCGGGTGCCGTATCTTTTTCCCGCAGCAGAGGTTTCTGTCACCTTTTCACAGGAGACAAAAAAACAAAATGAAGCAGACCGTCACCGCGATTATTGATCCGCATTTGTGCACCGGCTGCGGTCTGTGCATCCGGGTCTGCCCCTCAGACACCATTTCCCTGCGGGGAAACAAAGCCGTGATAAGCGGAAAGGAATGCCTGAACTGCGGACATTGCGCGGCTGTATGCCCGGCAGACGCTGTACGGGTCACTGCAATGGAAAACAATGCCCTGATATTTCAGACCTTCCGGCAGGATGATCGCTGGCTGGGCTTTGGGGATTTTGACACAGCCGCTCTGGTGCGCCTGATGCGCTCCCGCCGTTCCTGCCGGAATTATACAGACAGACCGGTGGAAAAAGCCCTTTTGGAAGATTTGATCAGAATGGGCATAACCGCACCTTCGGGAACCAACAGCCAGAAATGGACCTTCACGGTGCTGCCTTCCCGTGCGCATGTGGTGGCACTGGCAGAAAAGATCGGTGATTTTTTCCGCAGACTCAATCACATGGCTGAAAAGAAATGGCTCCGCCTCCTCCTCCGGTGTATGGGAAAACCCCGGTTGGAAACGTATTGGCAGGAATATTCTGAATCAGTGAGAAATGCCCTGTCTGAATACGAAAACTCCGGCAGGGATCGCCTGTTTCACGATGCTGCAGCCGCTATTATCGTTGGATCGGAACCGGGCGCAGGCTGCCCTGCGGAAGATGCGCTGCTGGCCACCCAGAACATTCTGCTGGGCGCACATGCCCTGGGGCTGGGGACCTGTCTGATCGGTTTTGCTGTGGAAGCCCTGCGGCAGGACAGAGAAATTTCACACTTTGCAGGCATTCCGGACACAGAAAAGATTTATTCCGTGATTGCACTGGGATACCCGAACGAGAAATATCAGCGTCTCACAGGCCGGAAGGAAACTGTTATCCGGTATGCAGCATACCGTTAGGAATCAATGCCTTGTCAGCTTTGGCTTTATACCGGTTCGCCATTGATTTTATACAATCCTGTCAGATTTTTCTGTTTGCTCACAAGATATTGCTTTTCCAGAAGCATGTTTTCAACAGTGATTTGGTATTACACTGTTATACCGATTCCCCACTGAAAAGATACCCGCAGGCAGGCAAAAAGAAGTTTCCGTGTGTTCAAAAAACCGGATTTTTCTGAAAAACCTGCGTTTCAGATCAATGGCGAATTGGTATTATTAATCCGGCAATTAAACACACAAACTGCCATTTCAGTTAATATCCATAAATTCAGACAGTTTTAATTCAGGAATATTGGGGTGGTTAATTGCCGGTTTAATAAGCACAAAGAGCACAAATGCTGCAATCAAACTTCTGAAGTGCATAACGTTACTGTCTGTTTTCTGTTCTCATGAAGGGAAAACAGCGGTTTTGATCCAGTAACCCCAACCGGAATCCGGCAGCCATGAAAAATATCAAAATACTGCTTGCGGAAGACTCCGCCCCCATGCGCAGGGTGGAGACAAGCCAACTCCGTTCTTTGGGTTTCGATCCTGTCATCGAGGCCGAAAACGGCGACATTGCCATAAAGATTCTCCGGGAAAATCCGGATATCGGACTGATCATCAGTGACTGGAATATGCCTGTCAAAAGCGGATACCAACTGCTGATCTGGGTGCGCGCCAATCCCCATTACGAACATATCCCTTTTCTCATGGCCACCGCCCAGGGAGATCGGAAACAAATCCGCCGTGCCGTGGAAGCCGGTGCAAGCGGCATTATCACCAAACCCTTTGATGCAGCGGAACTGAAACAGAAAATTGATGAGGTTATGGGACTGGCGGCAAAGAGCCAGTCTGATGCGGTCAGCAAAATCCGGATGGGACATTCCGGCAAAGTCAGTCTCCGGGTGGCCCATATCCAGATTACCGATCATCTGATTCTCGGTGTGCTCCGGCATCTGCTGGAAACAGGCAAACTTTCATCCCATCAGTTTGAACTGGAACCGGTGCGCATGTCCGGATGGAACCCTGTGGAGACCGGACTGGAACAGGGCACGGTGGATGCTGCCTGTGTGCTTGCACCCATTGCCATGGATTTGTTCAGTGCAGGGATTCCCATCCGTGTGGTGCTCCTGGCCCACAGAAACGGCAGTATCTTTGTCCGCAACAAAACAGGGAACAGTACCCGGTCCCGCCAGGATTTTTTTGAAGGAAAATCCATTCTGATTCCGCACAAAATGTCTGTCCATCATATGCTGGCCCACCGTTTTTTTTCCGGCATGGGTCTGAAACTGGGCGCAGCCGGGCAGACCGGCATTGATGTGCAGTACGAGGTGGTGCCTCCGGTCATCATGCCGGAATTTCTCAGAGACAGTCCGGATGTGGCCGGATTTATCGTGGCCGAACCCATCGGCTCCCTGGCCGTTGCATCCGGCATCGGGGAAACAGAATTTCTTTCCGGATCAATGTGGGAAAACCATCCCTGCTGTGTTGTGGCTGTCCGGAATGATTTTATTCAGGCTCATGAGGCTGCCCTGCATGAATTCACAGATATGCTGGTGTGCGCGGGGCAGTTCATGGAGAAGTATCCGGAAAAAGCAGCCGAAATCGGCGTGGATTTTCTGGACCCGGATCGAAAACTGGGACTGACGGTTTCCCTGCTCAGAAATGTGCTTGCCGAGGGTCTTCGGACAGGCGATCTTTTTCCTGTGGCAGAGGATTTCCGGAAAATCGCGGATTATATGGTCTCTGAAATGAAGATCGGGAAAATGATCGATCCTGATCTTTTTCTTGACACCCGTTTTGCCAAAGCAGCGTGTGAAAAAAACAGCGAGCGGAAACCAAAGCCTTTTCTGCCGGAATCTGCTCCGAAAAAAACACATTCTGAGCAGAAAACTGACCTGAGAACTGATCAGGAAAAGGAAGCAGATACGGAAAAAAATCGCGGGGAAACAGTTCCGGTCCTCGCGGAAGATGAGCACGAACGCACTGACACCATCCG
The DNA here is from genome assembly GCA_964505535.1 of uncultured Desulfobacterales bacterium. Taxonomy (GTDB): domain Bacteria; phylum Desulfobacterota; class Desulfobacteria; order Desulfobacterales; family Desulfococcaceae; genus JAABRU01. The sequence goes on from CAZDIU010000119.1 coordinate 9,587, forward strand.
CATCAGCACAGACATTCTTGATCAGTTGATGGCCCTGACCGGTGAACTGGTACTGATACGCAACCGGGAACTTCTTTCGTCTGCCATGTCTGAACCCGGGGGGCGCAGCATTTCCCAGCGTCTCAGTCTGGTGACTGCCGAACTGCAGGAAACCATTCTGCGTACCCGGATGCAGCCCATTGGCAATGTGTTTGGAAAACTGCCCCGCATTGTGCGGGAACTGGGGAAAAAATACAGCAAAGAAACAGAACTTTCTTTTGCAGGACGGGATACGGAAGTGGATCACAGGATCCTGGATTCTCTGGCCGGACCCCTGGTGTGTGCGCTCAGAGTCTGCTGCCGTGACAGCATTGAATCTTCGGAAGAGCGGGAAAAAGCCGGAAAATCAGCGGTTGGCCGGATCAGCCTGGATGCCTGGAGCAGCGCTGGGGAAATCCATATCCGCATCCGGGATGACGGCAGGGGCATTGATCCGGAATCGGTAAAAAAAGCGGTTATGCGCATGGGGATGCGGAATGCAGGACAATTGGCCGGAATGACCGAAAAAGAAATCCTGTCTCTGCTTTTTCTGCCTGAGTTCTCATCCAAAGCGGAACAATCCCGGTTTTCCGCCCGGGATCGGGATTTCCGCAGCATAAAGGAAAGCATGGAATCCCTTAACGGTACGGCAGAACTTGAATCTGTTCCGGGTGAAGGCACAGTCATTCACCTGCGGCTCCCCATAACCCTTGCCATTATTCCCTCTCTGATTGTTGCACAGGGCCAGCAGCGCTATGCCATTGCCCAGATGAATGTGGAAGAACTCATATGTCTGTATGATGAGGATGTGAAAAAAAAGATCGGGAAAGCCGGAAATCAGGAGATGTACCGGCTTCGGGGTCAGCTCCTGCCTCTTGCGCGTCTCAAGGAGGTGCTGGAGCATCCGGAAGGATACGGGGAAAGCGATGGAACATCGTCCCCTGATCTGACCGGCACTCTGCCTGAAAAAAAAGGGGATTCCCTCACCTTTGCAGTTGTGCGCACCGGAAACCGGCGTTTCGGGCTGATCATTGACCGGGTTTTGGGAACTGAAGACATTGTGGTCAAGGCCATTCATCCGGTGCTGGCAGGACTGCGCATTTATTCGGGCCTCACTGTGATGGGAGACGGCGGAGTGGTTCTGATTCTGGATATGGAGGGCATCTGCCATCACGCGGGCCTCCGCTTCCATGCCCCGGAGCAAACAGAGAGCGAAGAATCCGGCAGAATCGCAGAGGTTCAGACTGTCCTGCTTTTCAAAAACGGCCTGTCCGAACAGTTTGCCCTGGCCCTTCCCCTGATCCGCCGGGTGGAGCGCATTGCGGCCGCAGACATTGAAAAAGTGGGAGAGAGGGAATTTGTCACCGTGGCCGGAGTTTCCGTCCGGATTGTCCGTCTGGACAGCATGTTCCGTGTTTCGCCCTGTGAGATGAAAGCAGAGATGTTTCTGGTTCTGCCCAAATTCATCTCCCGGCCCTTTGGAATACTTGTTTCGCAACTTCTTGACACTGCCTCTGTGTCCCGCGATCTCAATACCGAAAGCCATATGGAGGATGGGCTGCTGGGAACAGCCATTGTGCAGAATCATCTGACCCTGTTCATTGATGTTTTCCGCGTCATTGAACTCGCGGAGCCGGACTGGTTTGCAGCGAGGAAAAATCAGGCCCCCCGGCCTGAAGATAAAAAACATATTCTGCTGGTCGAAGATTCCCATTTCTTCCGGCGTCTGGTAAAAAACTATCTGGAATCCGATCACTATGCAGTGACAATGGCCGAGAACGGGGAAGAGGCGCTTGACTGCATGGAAAAGGGGAAATTTGATCTGATTGTTTCCGATTTGGACATGCCGGTGATGGATGGATGGGCTTTTCTGAAAAAGGTGCGCAAAGAAAAACGGTACGGAAATATCCCCGCGATTGCGCTCACTGCTCTGAATTCGGAAACAGATCAGGCAAGAGCGCAGAATGCGGGTTTCAACGGGTATGAAATCAAACTCAACCGGGAACAACTGCTCTTCAATGTGGCAAAACTGCTGAGGCAATGAGCGTGAAACCCTGTGAACTCAAATACGGAAATACGGCCATTACATTTGAACTTCCGGAATATGCGGATGTTTATGATATATGGGAACCGGAAAAAGCTGTCACACCTTCCGGATTTGCGCGCAGCCTGACTGCGGCTTTGGAGAGAAGAAGGCCGAATCTGTCAAACACCGTGATTGCTCTGGCCGATAAAACCCGTTTATGCGGCTATGCGGAATATCTGCCCGTACTGCTGAAAACCCTCACTCATTTTGGAGCGAATCCTGCCCGTATCACTCTGCACATTGCCTATGGAACCCATATGCGCCAAAGTGAAGCGGAATCTTTGCAGATTTACGGAGATTCTTACGGAAAATACCGCTTTGTCCATCACGACTGCACAGACGAAACCCGCTTTGTGTTCAGGGGAATCACCCGCAGACGGACAAAACTGATGCTTCTGCGGGATGCGGAAGATACGGATTTTCTGATTACCTTCGGCGCAATTTCCCATCATTATTTTGCAGGATACGGCGGCGGAAGAAAACTGATCTTTCCGGGGCTGGGATTCCAAAAATCCATCTGGCACAACCACAGCCTGTTTTTGGACAAAGAAAAGCGCATCCTGTCCCGATTCTGTCAGCCCGGCATTCTGGATGGCAATCCCCTTGCAGAGGATTTGGCAGAAGTTGAAAAAGCCCGGGCTGCGGATTTGTCCATTCACGGCATTCTCAACAGCAGCGGTCAGGTTTGCAAACTGCTTGTCGGCTCCGGAACATCACATTTCCGCAAAGCCTGCGCGGAACACGGAAAAAACTGTGAGGTATCCGCAGACAGGCAGTATGATTTGGTACTTGCATCCTGCGGGGGCTATCCCAAAGACAGCAATTTCATCCAAAGCCACAAGGCCGTGCACAATGCCGCCAAATTCGTCCGCGACGGAGGCGAACTCCTTGTTCTGGCACAATGCAGAGAGGGCATTGGTTCCAAAACCTTTCTGCCCTGGTTTGAAATGGGAGGTTTTGACGCGGCCTTTGACAGACTGGCAGAAAAATATGAAGGCAATGGCGGAACTGCGCTGTCCCTGATGGAAAAAACTGCACGGATACGCATCTCTCTGGTGACAGAACTGCCGGAAGCCATGACAGAAATCATGGGTGTCCGAAAGATCACGGCAGAACAGGCAGTCAAACGGGTGAAAGAATGTTCCGCTTCCCTGGCTATGATTCCCAGCGCGGGTCTGGTGGTGAAAAAATGAAAAACGCCACAGGACAGGAGGCATTGAATTTGGATAAGCAGTTTTCATTTTTTGACACCTGCCATTCAGCAGAACAGATGATTTCAACCATCCGAAAACTCTGCAATGCTTTTCTGGCTTCGATTCGCAGCAGATATATCCAGTCTGACACCATCGCCCCGGATATTCTTCCTGAACTCCTCGATGCCGAACCGGAATGCCGTGAAGACAGTCTTCCATATCTTTTGGAAATCTGCCGTCTGCTGCTCAAAGCCGGAGACAATGCCTCATTGAATCTTTGCATTCATCTGGCACACCGCATATACAAATTTGAACGCAAACAGAAAACCGCTCAATTCATCTCCTATGTGCACAAAGGAATTGCTCAGATCGGTTTGGGCATGACAGAAATCGGCATCAAAAATGTTCTCAGCGGCATTTCCGATAAAGCCGCCATTCTTCCTTCCGATCTTTGCCTGAGCTGTCGTGCATTGATGAGTGCTGCCATTGCCCGCAGAAACATCAAACTGGCACTGAAATTCGGCGCTGAATGGAAGGATGCGGCTGAAACCGGTAAACTGCCCGGCGAAATGTTTCGCTCACGAATGACAATGCAGATTCTTCATCTGGTATCCGGCAATACCGAAGCCTGCAATCAGGGAATCAGAGAGATGCCAGAAAATGTCCCGGATGAATGGAAAGAAACCCTTGCGATGCTCAAAGACTGGACGCATTCGCTGATACACGGAATCTGCTATGAAACAAAATCATTTTCAGAGCCATGTCCGTTATTTGCAGCAGTTGAATGGATCAAGTCTGATCGAAATATGGATTTTTCAGACAACGATTTTGCGGCACTTTGTGAGATGAGACGGCGTTTCTGCACCGATGATTCCGTGAAAATATTCTCTGTGGAAGAGCTTGAACAATACGCATCCTTTATTGCAAAGTGGGAACTGCCCAAAGCGCTCAACCAGATCGAACTGATTCTGAAGCAGAAATCTCCTGAAAAATACTACCTTCACACCATGCGCCGATTTTTGGGGAAATACCGGATGCAGGAAATATTGCGGAAAACCCCGTCCGATCCTGATGTAACGGTCAAGCAAAATGCGCTGATTCTTTCCACTGATATCCGAAACTATTCCCGATTATCCGAATACGGACAAACCGTCCATTATGATGTGGTGAATCCCATATTCAAGTGTATGAATGAAGAACTTGAAAAAGCAGGCGGAACGATTCTGGGCTTTGTCGGCGACT
>CAZDIU010000120.1:0-14096 GCA_964505535.1 uncultured Desulfobacterales bacterium
TATGACGGCGATACGACAGCATGGCAGAGGAAAAAAATCCGGGAAAATCCGCCCCATGTGCTGATGACCAATCCGGAAATGCTGCATCTGTCCTTTCTGCCCTGGCACAGGCAGTGGAGTGAATTTCTTTCCGGCCTTGAACTGGTGGTGGTGGATGAAGTGCATACGTACCGGGGACTGATGGGATCGCATATGGCCAATGTTTTCCGGCGGTTTCTCCGGATATGCCGTTACTATGGTTCATCGCCTGTATTTGTCTTCAGTTCCGCGACCGTGGGCAATCCTGCTGAACTGTCACAGGATCTGACCGGTCTGAAAGTGAAAACCGTGACCCGCAGCGGCGCTCCGCGTGGCCGCAAGTATCTGCTTTTCATGGAATCCCTGTCCGGCCCTGCCCGGACATCCATTCTTCTGCTCAAAGCCGCGCTTCACCGGGGACTGCGCACCATTGTCTATGCCCAGTCCCGTAAACTCACGGAACTCATTGCCATCTGGGCAGGGAGCAAATCCGGAGCATTTGCGGAAAAAATCAGCGCGTACCGGGCCGGTTTTCTGCCCGAAGAACGCAGAGAAATTGAGGCACGGCTTTCAGACGGCAGCCTGCTGGCCGTGATTTCCACCAGTGCGCTGGAACTGGGCATTGACATTGGCGATCTGGAACTCTGTCTGCTGACCGGTTATCCCGGAACCATTGTCGCCACATGGCAGCGGGCAGGACGCGTCGGCCGGGGGGGGCAGGATTCTGCCGTGATTCTCATTGCCGGAGAGGATGCGCTGGATCAGTATTTTCTGCGTCATCCGCAGGAACTGATTACACGGGAACCGGAATCTGCTGTGGTCAATCCCTTTAATCCGGAAATCCTGAAAAAACATCTGCTCTGCGCGGCTGCCGAACTTCCGCTCCGCACCGGTGAGGATTTCCTCGCACCTGAACCTGTGCGCAAAGCCGCATCCGACCTGGAAACTGAAGGGGAGTTGCTGAGAAGCGGGGATGGGAAGGAACTGTATTCCCGGCGCAAATCCCCCCATCGCGAAGTGGATCTGCGGGGCACAGGTTCCCGTTATGCCATTCTCTGCGCAAAAACCGGCAGAAACATGGGAGAAATTGACGGATTCCGTGCCTTCCGGGAAACCCATCCGGGTGCGGTCTATCTTCACAACGGAGAAAGCTTTCTGGTCAACACCCTTGACTGGACAACCATGACCGTAAAGGTCACACAGGCCCGGCTGGGCTATTACACCCGTGTCCGATCTGCAAAAACCACCGAGATTCTGGAAATCAGTGAGGAAAAATCCGTATGGGGAACCCGTGTGTTCTGCGGAAAACTCAAAGTCACGGATCAGGTCACCGGATATGAAAAGCGGCAGATGCACGGTTCCCGATCAATGGGCATCATTCCCCTTGATCTTCCGCCCCAGATATTTGAAACCGAAGGCATCTGGTTCCAAATTCCCCGTGAGGTGCGGCAGAACACGGAATCTGCCTGCCGTCATTTCATGGGCGGCATTCATGCCATAGAACATGCGGCCATCGGCATTTTTCCCCTGCTGGTGATGACAGACAGAAATGATCTGGGCGGCATTTCCACCGATTTTCATCCCCAGGTGCAGGATGCCGCAGTTTTTGTTTATGACGGTGTGCCGGGCGGCGCGGGACTGACCCGTCAGGCCTATCACAAAGCCGGAGAACTTCTCGAAGCCACTCTCAGGGTCATTCGTGACTGTCCCTGTGAATCCGGATGCCCTTCCTGCGTGCATTCACCCAAATGCGGATCAGGCAACCGGCCCATTGACAAGGAGGCGGCTGTTTTTGTTCTGGAACAAATCCAAAAGGGGCAGCCGTGCAATAAGGTTTCAGGCGTCAGGTTTCAGGAGAGAAAGACAGATATTTCCGGTAAAAAGGATTCGGATTTGTCTGCGGGGGAAAAGCGGAGACTGGTTTCAGGTGTCAGGTTTCAGGAAGAAAAAACAAGAGGCTGGACGGATGAGGAGCAGGGGGAATTGCAGAATATTTCCACTTCCCTGTATCCAGATGAAATTCATGAGGCAAAGAAACACAGTTTTCTGTACAAAGGAAATGAGGCAGGGGAAACACCGCCATCATCCCTGTATGAAGTTCCGGAAAACAGGCATACGCTTTATTCAGCAGGTTATCCGGAATCCATCCGCTTCGGCGTGCTGGATATTGAAACCCGGCGTTCCGCGCAGGAAGTGGGGGGCTGGCACAGGGCAGATTTGATGGGAATCAGTTGCGCGGTGCTGTATGATTCGGAAAAAGACCGGTTTTTTGATTTTATGCAGGATCAGACAGATGAACTGGTGAATCATCTGAGATTCCTTGATCTGGTTATCGGATTCAATATCCGGCGGTTTGACTACCATGTGCTGAAAGGCCATTCGGATTTTGATTTTTTCTCCCTTCCCACTTTGGATATTCTGGAGGATGTGCAGAAAAAACTGGGATACCGGCTGTCGCTGGATCATCTGGCCCGGATCACTTTGGGCACGCAGAAAAGCGCGGACGGACTGCAGGCTCTGAAATGGTGGAAACAGGGAAAAATTGATCAAATTGTCAGATACTGCCGAAAAGACGTGGAAGTGACACGGGATTTGTTTCTGTATGGAAAGGAAAAAGGATACCTGCTTTTTCAGAACAAAGCGGGCAGCATTGTAAGGATTCCCGTACACTGGCAAAATGCCATTGCGTTAAAACGGGGAGGAATGCCAAACTGAAAATTTGGCAAAATCACAGAATCCCAAATTTTCCGTTGGGGACTCCGGATTATCCTGCTGACTTGGCAGGACGGGGAGTGGCAAACGGAAAGGTTGGGAAAAAATCAGGGCAATGTTGGCAAATGCTGTTCAGCCTGCCGGAACCGCAGAGTGAAGACCGTGCCCTTTCCCACCTCGCTTTCCACATCCATCCGGTTTTTGTAAGATTCCATAATCCGGTGCACAATGGAAAGCCCCAGTCCTGTTCCGTTTTTCTTTGTGGTGACAAAGGGATCGAAAATGGTGGAAAGTATATCTTTCGGAATGCCGCAGCCATTGTCGCGGATGGTGACTATCGCATATTTGTCACGGTTTTCCTTTACGGTATAAAGAGTCACCCCGATGTGTCCGGTGCCCGAAATGGATTCTGCCGCGTTTAAAAGAATATTCCAGCATATCTGGCGCAGATGATTCGCATCCATTTCTGTCCACACATTTGTGGGAATATTGCGGGAAATCGTGATGCCCATACAGTTTTTTCTGTCATTTTCAAACATGCTCACAATATCATTCAATGTCCTGCCCAGATCGATCCGCTCCGATTTTCCGGCAGGGGGTCTGGCAAAAAGGAGAAAATCACTGACCAGAGAATTGAGCCTGTCTGCCTCCCGGAGAATAATCTGCATCAGAATTTCATTGTCCGGATCAGGCCTGCCGCTTTCCTGCATCAGTTGTATGGATCCTCTCAGAGAAGCCAGAGGATTTTTGATTTCATGGGCCAGTCCTGCTGCCATTTCACCGATGGCTGCCATTTTTTCCACCCGTTTCACATGGGCTTCCATCGCTGCGAGTTCTTTTTCCTTTTTCCGGGCATATTCAGCCAGAAAACCGCTGAGAAACGCGACCGCAAAACAGGCCACCATGATAATCAGGATTTTGTACAGCACAAAACTCCAGTCATAGTTCCGTGCCAGAAGACTTTCATCCATGCCAAAAGGGCTGAAAATGCCGTAGTATTCCAGATCAACGAGGATGCCGTACTGGATACTGGAGATTGCAGCCATGACCATACTCCCTTTTCGGAAAAGCAGCATGCTGGCATAGATAATGACCACCAGATACAGAAAAGAAAAAAGGCTGGAAAAACTGCCGGTGAGAAAAATGATCAGTGTGACCACGCAGATGTCAACGAAAATTTGAATATAGGCAAACAATAACAGCCGCCTGATCCGGGGAAGTGTGATTGTATATATAACGGAGAGAAAATACAGCCCGGCTATCAGTTCGTACAAAACAACCATGGGGCGGCTCATGGGGGGAACATCCCCCCCCAGTTGCAGCACAATGGTGGAACCCAGCAGCAGGGTGGTAAACAGCACACGGAAAAACATAAGCCATTTCAGCTTATGGTAAAAATCACTGCCTGTCTCCGGAGAACCGCTGCCCATATGGAATCCTTTTATTCCGGATGCAACTACCCCACGGCATTGGCCATGGTAAAAATGGGCAGATACATGGCAATAACCAGACCGCCGACCACCACACCCAGAAAACACATCATGGCCGGTTCAATCATTTCCGTCATATTGTTGACCGCCTCATCCACCTCATCATCATAAAAATCCGCTATCTTTTCCAGCATGGAATCCAGGGCGCCCGTGGATTCACCCACCGCAATCATGGAACATACCATGGGGGGAAAAACCCCGCTCTCTGTAAGTGGATCAGCCATGGTCCGGCCTTCCGCAATCCCGGCCCGGACATCATAGATGGCCAGTTCCACCGACATGTTTCCTGCCGTCTTTGCCACAATATCAAGTGCATCCATGATTGCCACACCGCTGGCGAGCATGGTGCTCATGGTCCGTGTGAATTTTGCCACTGCGATCTTGCGGATCAGCATGCCCATTACCGGAAGGGTCAGGGCAAAGGCATCCACTGTCCGCCGCCCTTTTTCGGTTCCGTAATATTTTTTGAAGAAAAAACCGGCCAGCCCCGCGCCAACTATCATATAAATCACATTTCTTTTGACAAAATCGCTGATGTTGATGACAAGCTGGGTCAGACCCGGAAGCCCTGCTCCCATTTCCGCAAACATTTTCTGAAAGACCGGGATGACAAAGACCATGATGACCATCACGACAACAACAGCCACAACGACAGTGATGGTGGGATACATCATGGCGCTTTTCACCTTGGCCTTGAGTTTTGCGGATTTTTCCAGGTTTTCAGACAGTCTTCTCAGGATTGTGTCCAGAATACCGCCGGCCTCACCTGCGGCTATCATATTGACAAACAGCGCGTCAAACTGGTCAGGATGTTTTTTCAGCGCATCCGCCAGCGTTGTGCCGCCCTCCACATCTGCTTTCACTTCCTTGAGTTTTATTTTGAAGGTTGGGTTTTCAGCCTGGGAGGCCAGGAGATCAAGACACTGGATGATGGGAAGACCCGCATCAATCATGGTGGAAAACTGCCGGCAGAAGATAATAATATCCTTGTCCGTGACCTTGGGGGCCAGGATGGGAATGCTTTCATAGATCTCTTTGGGTTTGGGTTTTACCTTTGGATTGATTACCCCGCGTTTGACAAGCTGGGTTGTGGCAATGTCAACACTGTTGGCCTCGATAGCCCCTTTGATGGTAACCCCTCTTTTGTTCTTTCCTTTATATACATATTCTGCCATAATCCTCTCCCTGAATATAAAAATTCATGTTTTTGGATTTGTTCCGGGTTCGGCATTCTCCTGTGCACCTGTATCACATCTGCCGGAAAAGCTCAACAGATTTGCTGTATGCTACGGGGAGCAGCCTGCCGTGCCGTTGCCGGTCATCCGGATTCCTCCGGATGCAGCAGATCAAAAATTCCCGGTTCCAGACTCCGGATCTGCGTTTTGCATGACGTCTGCAAAATCCGAATCTCCGGCAGAAAACGCAGACTTTGCGATCTGCTGTTTTTCATTTATACATGTTCTGGAGGGAGAGGCAAGAAAAAAATGGAGAGCAGGTCAGACCGACTTGCAGATATATCTCTTTTCTGGAATCGGGTTAAAAACCGGAGGCCGGTTTTTACTTGACATATATCGAATTGCAAATTAGAATTTGGGATTTCGTTTTACAGAATGGTGGGATTATGTTCGACAATCTGAGCGGAAGACTCGAATCCGTATTTAAAAAACTCAAAGGTCACGGGAAACTGACCGAAAAGAACATTGAGGAGGGCCTAAGGGAAGTCCGCATGGCCCTGCTCGAAGCGGATGTCCATTACCGGGTCGCAAAAACATTCATCGCGGATGTAAAAGAACGGGCTCTGGGACAGGAAGTCATGAAAAGCCTGACGCCCGGGCAGCAGGTGGTCAAAATCGTCCGGGACGAACTGACCCGGCTCATGGGTTCCAGTCACGAAAAACTGAACCTTGCCGGAACCAGACCGGTTTCCGTCATGCTGGTGGGGCTGCAGGGATCAGGCAAAACCACGACAGCGGGAAAACTGGCCCTTTATCTCCGCAAAACCGGAGAGAAACCCTATCTGGTGTCAGCGGATGTGTACCGGCCCGCAGCCATTGAACAGTTGAAGAAACTGGGACAGCAGCTTGATGTGCCGGTGTTTCCGTCTGATGCGGGCATGGATCCGGCAGAGATCTGCCGTCTGGCCCGGACAGCCGCTCAGAAAGAAGGATGCAATGCCCTTGTGCTGGATACGGCGGGACGTCTTCATATAGATGAAGAACTGATGAGGGAACTTGTCCGCATCCGTGACACTGTTCATCCGTCTGACATCCTGCTGGTGGCCGATGCCATGACCGGCCAGGATGCGGTCAACATCGCCAAATCATTTGATGATGCGCTGGACATCGGCGGAGTCATTCTCAGCAAAACCGACGGCGATGCTCGGGGGGGAGCGGCACTTTCCATCCGGGCTGTCACGGGAAAACCCGTCAAGTTCATCGGTGTGGGCGAAAAGTCAAATCAGCTTGAGCCCTTTCATCCGGATCGGATGGCCTCGAACATTCTGGGCATGGGGGATGTGCTTTCCCTCATCGAAAAAGCCCAGGAGGTTGTAGACGAGGAAAAGGCCATTGAACTGGAGACAAAACTCAGAAAAAACCGTTTCACCCTGGAGGATTTCCGTGATCAGATGGTGCAGATCCGCAAAATGGGATCACTGGCGGATCTTATCGGAATGATTCCGGGAATGAACAAAGTGAAACAGTTGAAAAACCTTGATGTGGATGAAAAGGAACTGGTGCGCATTGAGGCGATCATCAATTCCATGACGCCCCAGGAACGGGCTCATCACAATATCATCAACGGCAGCCGGCGCAGACGGATTGCCAGCGGCAGCGGAACCCGGGTGCAGGATGTCAACCAGCTCCTGAAAAACTATACACAGGTCATGAAAATGATCAAAAAAATCAACAAAGGCGGTATGCGCGGCTTTGGCCGGGGAATGCTGCCGTTTTAACATGTTTCGGAGGAAAACACAGGTATGCCAGTGAAAATCAGACTTGCCAGATATGGCGCGAAAAAAAGACCCTTTTACCGGATTGTCGTCGCAAACAGTGAAAGTCCCAGAGACGGAAGATTTCTGGAATCTGTGGGTACATACAACCCCCTGCCGGATCAGGCTGAAGTGAAGCTCAGAAAAGAACGTGTCAGCTATTGGATGGATCAGGGCGCAATTCCCACGGATACGGTAAAGACTCTTTTGAAAAAACAGGGTTTTTTTGCAAATCCGGCCTAGCTGATCCCGACCCTGATTCTCAACAACCAACAAAGGAGACGGAGCTATGAAAGAGCTGATCAGATACATTGCCCAGGCACTCGTTGACAATCCTGAACAGGTAGCAGTTGAAGAGGTGGAGGGGAACCAGACATCTGTACTGGAACTGAAAGTGGCAAAAGAGGATTTGGGAAAGGTTATTGGGAAACAGGGGCGGACAGCCAGAGCCATGCGCACCATCCTGGGGGCTGCTTCTGCAAAAGTGAAAAAACGGACTGTGCTGGAGATTCTGGAATAATATTGTGTCAAAAAATGAGCATATTCTCATTGGAAGAGTTGTCGGTGTTCATGGAATCAAAGGATGTCTGAGAATCTGTTCCTATGCGGAATCAGATACCCTTTTTGCAGCGGGTTCATCTGTTTTGGTGAAAAACTCCGCGGCCGAGATATTTCCGCTTACCATAAGACAGGCTGCTCCGCATAAACAGGGGCTTCTCCTGCATCTGGAAGGAATTGAAGACCGGGACAGGGCAGAAACGCTGGTGGGTTCCGGACTGTTTGTCAGAAAATCCGCTTTGCCGCAGCCGGAAGAGGGGAGCTATTACTGGCACGATCTGATCGGGCTTTCCGTTTTTACGTCAGAAAACAGTTTTCTGGGAAAACTGGCCTCAGTGATTCCCACCGGAAGCAATGACGTGTATGTGGTAAAACACGGAAAAAAGGAAACCCTTGTTCCCGCGCTTGCTTCCGTGGTGACCGGAATTGATTTGGAAAGCGGAACCATGCAGGTGCAACTGCCCGAAGGACTGTGAAAATGCTGTGCAGACGCTGCCATGAACACGGATTGACTGTCACGGACTGAAAATGGATTTTACCGTTGTCACTCTTTTCCCGGAAATGTTTGACGCATTCCGGGAAAACAGCATTATCCGGCGCGCTGCGGAACAGGGAATCATCTCCATACAGCAGGTGAATATCCGGGATTTTGCCACAGACAGGCACAAAACCGTGGATGACAGCCCATACGGAGGCGGCTGCGGAATGGTCATGAAACCCGAACCCCTGTCAGCGGCCATCCGATGGGCAAAACAGGCTGATCCGCTTGCAAAGACGATTCTTATGACCCCGCAGGGGCGCTGTTTTAATCAGAGGCTGGCCGAGGAAATGGCCCGGGAAAAATCCCTGATTTTTGTCTGCGGCAGGTATGAGGGCATGGATGAACGGGTTGTCAGTCTCATGGATGCGGAGATTTCCATTGGCGATTATGTTCTCACGGGCGGAGAACTGCCCGCAATGGTGATTATTGACGCTGTGACCCGCCTGCTTCCCGGTGCGCTGGGCGGAGCGGATTCGGCTGAAAAAGATTCCTTTTCAGCCGGGCTGCTGGAACATGCCCATTATACGCGTCCTGTGATGTTTGAGGATCAAAGCGTTCCGGAAGTGCTTCTTTCAGGACATCATCAGGAGATTGACAAATGGCGGATGGAAAATGCTGTGATCCGGACTTTTCTGAAAAGACCGGATTTGCTGAAAAACAGACAACTGAACATCCGGGAGATACAGATTCTGAAAAAGTGGTGTTCGGAAATTGAAACACTTATTCAAACCCAGGCTGTACCTGGCTCTGATTCATTATCCGGTCGTCAATAAAAAGGGGCAGATTATTGCATCGGCTGTCACCAATCTGGATCTGCACGATATTGCAAGAGCTGCCCGAACCTATGGCGTCCGGACTTTTTATGTGGTGACACCGCTCAAAGATCAGCAGGACCTTGTGAAACGTCTGCTGTCCCACTGGCTGCGGGGAGTCGGTGCACAGTATAATCCGGCCAGAGGAGAGGCGCTGGGCCTGATCCGTATCGCGGATTCGGTTGAAACCGTGAAGGAAGATATTCAGAGACAGGAAAAGGGAAAAGCGGAAACGGTTGTCACCTGTGCAAAAGATCGGCCCGGAGGTCTGCATTTCAGCAGATTCCGTGAGATGCTGGATAAAGGGAATCCCTATCTGCTGGTTTTCGGGACTGCATGGGGAATTTCCCAGGATCTTATCGCAGCCGCAGACCATGTTCTGGAACCGATCAGAGGAAATACGGATTACAACCATCTTTCGGTGCGCTCCGCAGCTTCCATCATACTGGACAGGCTGCTGGGCGGATAGTGGGTATTCACAGGGATTCGCTTTCAGACTTTGTTCTTTCTGTCTGTTTCATGGCAGAAAAACAGCGGATTTTTTCAGTCTCTGACAGCGATTGGATATCAGATCCGGAGAGAGGGGAAAATTCACCTGTCCGAAATTCCGTATCAGGGATGTGAAATTTCTTAAAATACCGGACGGTTCAGGCTGCAGGTGTCAGTATGCGGTCAGGACGGAAACCTGAACACTGAAACCTCAAAACCGGCATATCAGCAATTTTCAAATCCCTGAAACCGGAAAACCGCGGCAGGGCAATACAACAATGGATGAGAAAGCATTTTTATGAGAGGGATGTTACAATGAAAACACTTGGCAATATTGAAAGAGAAATGATGCGCCTGGACATACCGGATTTCATTCCCGGGGATACAGTCCGGGTGCATGTGAAAATCAAAGAAGGGGAAAAGGAGCGTATCCAGGCATTTGAAGGGGTTGTCATCAGCAAACGCAAAGGCATGGCCAATGCCTCGTTTACCGTGAGGAAAGTCTCCTACGGTGTGGGTGTGGAACGTATCTTCCCCCTTCATTCGCCTGCCATAGACCGGATTGAAGTGGTCACCAAAGGCAGAGTCCGCCGTTCCAAGATATACTATCTGCGGAATCTGCGCGGCAAAGCGGCACGCATCAAAGAGCGCAAATTTGCAAACGCATAGCGGACGCCTCTTCCATGCGGACATTTGAGGAAAAAGCACGCAGCAAAGGTTTTGCAAGGATTGCAGGAACAGACGAGGCTGGCCGGGGGCCGCTGGCCGGCCCGGTTGTTTCTGCTGCGGTTATTCTTCCCCCCGGTTTTTCCGATTCCCGGATCACGGATTCCAAAAAACTCACACCGAAAAAAAGAGAGATGCTCTGTGATCTGATTTCAGCACATGCCGAGGGTATCGGCATCGGCATTGTCGAATCCGGAGAAATTGATCGCATCAATATTCTCCGGGCTTCACTGAAATCCATGTATCTGGCCGTGACCAGACTCTCACCCCGGCCGGATTATCTTCTCATTGACGGGAAATTCACCATCCCCTTCTGTGATCTGCCCCAGGAAACCCTGATCAGAGGTGACAGTCTGAGCATTTCCATTGCAGCGGCTTCCATTATTGCCAAAGTCACACGGGATCGTCTGATGACCCAGTATCATGAAACCTGGCCGCAGTACGGCTTTTGTGTTCACAAGGGGTATCCCACCAAAGCGCACAGAGATGCGGTTGCCGCATTCGGTCCCTGTCCCATTCACCGTGTCAGTTTCAGGGGAGTCAGAGAACATGTCAGATGAGCGCAGGCAGTTCGGTCAGGACAGCGAAGCACTTGCAGCAGAACTGCTCCGGCAGAAGGGATATGAGATTTTAGTCCAAAACTGGCGGACAAAAATCGGAGAAATTGATATTATTGCCAGAGACGGGGAAAGTCTTGTGTTTGTGGAAGTCAAGGCCCGCCGAACCCGCTCTTTCGGACATCCCAAATATGCGGTCAGTCACAGAAAGCAGCACAGACTTTCATTGACTGCTCTGGGATATCTTAAAATGACTTCCCAGGTACGTTCAAAAGCCAGATTTGATGTGGTGACACTTGTTTCCGCAGGAGGTCGTCCCCCGGAGATTGAAATCATCAGAAATGCCTTTGAGTTTTCCTGTATGTGAGGATATATCTGATATTCAGGAATCTGACATTTCTGGGAAAAAAAGGAGATGGATCGAATCTGCAGATTTTTGTGACATCCGATCAGTAAAACGGATTTGATCCGCTGCCGGAAAAAAATAAGGGAAAAAAATGCCAGAATACAGTTCTGTCCTGATTGTCGGTTATATTTTCGGATTTTACATGGCCTGGAATATCGGGGCCAATGATGTGGCAAATTCCATGGCATCAGCGGTGGGGGCAAAGGCCATTACCGTGCGTCAGGCTGTATTCATTGCCGGAATTCTGAATATTGTCGGAGCCATATTTCTCGGATCCCATGTCACCAACACCATACGCAAGGGAATTGTTGCCACCCATGTCCTCAATGATCCGCATATGGCACTTCTCGGTGCGCTGGCCGCTCTGCTGGCCTCTGCACTGTGGGTATCCTTTGCCACATGGAAATCCCTGCCGGTTTCCACCACTCATTCCATTGTGGGCGCCATGATCGGATTCGGCATTATGGCCGGAGGTTTTTCGGTCATCAAATGGAGCAGTCTTGGGGCCGTGATCCTGAGCTGGATTGTTTCCCCGTTTTTCAGCATGATTATCGCCTTCATCATGTTCAAAATCATCGTGAAGGTGATTCTTTCCAACTGGGATCCCTATGGACGGGCACTGAAATTTTCACCGGTTTTCATCGGCCTTGCTGTCTTTGTTGTGGTACTGTCTTTCGTATTCAAAACCCCCCTGGGAACCCGGCTTGCACTGAGCACCCCCATTGCGGTGCTCGTTGCACTCATGCTGTCTGTTGTTCTGGGGCTGATTTGCTCCCTGCTTATCAAACGGTATACGGACACGATCATCGATAATGTGGCAGAGGAAATCTTCCGGCGCATTCAGATCGGAACTTCCTGTTATGTGGCATTGGCACAGGGTGCAAATGATGTGGCCAACGCCATCGGTCCTCTGGCCCTGATCTGGTTTTTGGTAAAAACCGGAAATGTGGGGGAAACGGTTCCGGTTCCGCTGTTCCTTCTTTTGTTTGGCGGAGTCGGCATTGCCTGCGGCATTGCCATGGCAGGGCACCGGGTCATGGACACCCTGGGAAACAAAATCACAGCCTTGACCAATACCCGGGGGTTTTCCGTGGATTTTGCTGCTGCCACAACTGTGCTGCTGGCATCAAAACTGGGACTGCCGGTTTCCACCACCCATGCGGCTGTGGGAGGCGTCATGGGTGTCGGGCTTGCACACGGTTTTGAGGCCGTAAATTTCAGAGTTGTCTTCCAGATTGTCCTCTACTGGATTCTGACTGTGCCGGCCGCGGCAGTGACCAGCATGGCAATATACAAACTGTTGGAATACATTGTATGAGAATGCTGAATGACAAATGGCAAATGCTGATGGTAACAATTTTGAGTATCTGATTTGAAAAAACATTTACAATTCACATTCACAATTCACCATTAAACTGACGGAGGCTTACAATGCGTATACCGCTTCTTTCTTTGTTCACCACAACATCCCCCTTTGACGGCCTTCAGGAGCACGCGGAAAAGGTGAAAGAGTGTGCCTGGGTTTTCCAGCATGCCATTGAATGCCATATGGTTCGCAAATGCACTTCCTTTGAGGGATTGCGGGGTGAGGTTATCCGGATGGAGCAGGAGGCCGATGCCATTAAACGGCGAATCAGGGGGCATCTTCCTGTGGGAACTCTGATGCCGGTGGACAAATTTCAGCTGTTCCGTTATCTGCGGGAGCAGGACAGTGTTCCGGATGCCCTGGAAGATGCTCTGGACTGGATATCCTACCGGGAGGAACCGGGTATTCCGGAAAAATATCAGAAGGATTTTTTTCTTCTCATTGATTCAGTCATTGATCCCATTGATGAACTGAGCCGGATGGTCGCGGAGGCCCGGGCCTATTTCAAGAATTACTCGGAAAAACAGCGGACAGTTGTCAAAAATATTATCCGGAATATCCGCAAACAGGAACACGAGGCTGACAAAGTGGAGGATATGGTGAAACGGAAGATATTTCAGATGGAAACTGATCCGGTTACGGTGTTTCATATGGTGCGTCTGGCTGAAATTCTGGGTTCCATTGCAGACCATGCGGAAAATGCCGGAGATATGATGCGGGCCATGCTGGCACGCTGAACCGGGGAAACGGGTTCCGTTTCAGACGTATTGAATTAAAAAGTATAACAGCATGACAGTGCCAGCCGGCACAGACTGATGCTGAACACTTCATTCATTGTAAAATTCCTGTCAATAATGCCGGGTGTTACTGCCGGAGCCTGCCGCACTGTGAAATGAATTTTTAAAAAATTGTCAATAACCTCATAGAGATACAGAAGTATCTGAAATCTTTTTTCTCTTTCGGTTATGTGACTGCCCTTCTGTGAAATGTCCGACACCTCTTTCTCATACAACTGTCATAACGAATCGTCATTGATTGTTTTCAATGGGGAATCAATATAAAACAATCTGCGAAAATCTGTGAAACCTGCGGACAGCAATCCGCAGACTGCGCAGATGAACGCGAATTTTGGATCAGTATCATGCCGAACCGCCATTGATTTGATCCGGTATCACTATTTTTTCAATGAGGAATCGGTATGATAGCAATTCACGGTTGATCTGAAACATAAGTTTTTCAGACATAAACTTTTTCAGAAAAACCGGATTTTTCGGAAAAATCCGGTTTTTTGAACACACGGGAACCTCATTTTTGCCTGCTGATAAGCATCTTTTCAATGAGGAATCGGTATGATACCAATTCACGGTTGATCTGCGGCATAAGTTTTTCAGACATAAACTTTTTCAGAAAAACCGGATTTTTCGGAAAAATC
>CAZDIU010000121.1:0-14069 GCA_964505535.1 uncultured Desulfobacterales bacterium
GGGAGTTTCAATCCCTTTCAGGGAATTCAAGTGTTGTCGGGAGCGGAAGCAAAGTGCAGTTCAAATTCCGGATGCCCACGTTTCAATCCCTTTCAGGGAATTCAAGTGTTGTCGGGAGCATCCTCGGCAGGGCTGTGTTTGGCAGGTGTTTTCCTTTATACCTGCGGGAACCTCATTTTGCAAGAGAAAAAATGCCATCATAAAAAAGGAAAAACGCAGAATCATGATTCCATCCATTCTGAATAAAAGGATAAACCGCTTTGCGGGAGGCTCCCGGATTTTTTCTTCTCCGTCACATCCCGCAAATTTTCAGACAATAATAATGCCTTCGGCCAGCAGGTTGATCTTATATCCCAGAAACTCAATCTCTTTCAACTGTTTTTCTGTCACAGGCAGGATTATCACCTGATCCTCCCCTTCCCGGATCACCTTTGTCAGCATTTCCCGCATCCGCTTTTTCTGACTTTGGGAAAGAAAACAGTGAAAAAAACTGTACTGGACCCGATTGCCGAAGCCTTCGATCACCCGTGCCACCCGGCGCAGCCGTTTGGGATCGGAAATATCATACCCCACCAGATAATTGTGTTTCATCGGATATAAAAGCCCCCGTATGTGTCCATTTCCCTCATCAGATACTTGCCCAGCAGCCGGTACTGCAGTTCAATGGTGCGCGCATAACTGAGCCGGTAATGAAAATCCGGATGTGTGACCATTTCCTTTTTCCGCATTTCATACTGAACCAGAAATTTTTTCCGGCCCTTTTCATTCAGATAGCAGGTGTTCTGGTACTGATGAAAATCCCCTTCTTTGAAAACGCCGTTGTTGACTGATCCCACCACCACCGAATCCACAATGGGCTGACGGAAAAATTCCATTATATCCAGTGCAAGGGATGGCCTGCCGTATTTCATGGTATGGTAAAATCCGCAAAAAGGATCAAATCCCACCCGGATCGCTGTGGCTGCGCAGTCTTTTGCCAGCAGGCTGTAACCGAAACTCAGCAGCGCGTTCAGTGGATCACGGGGCGGACGCCGGTTTCTTTCTGTAAAAGGGAAAAAATCCTGTTTTTCCGGCTTGATGTAACGGCTAAATCCGCTGAAATACAGTTTTGCGGACATGCCTTCCAGCCCCCGGAGACTGTCAATGTTTTCCGCTGTCTGTATTTTCCGGAAAATGCCTTTCAACTGATCCAGTTTTTCCCTGTCCTGCTCTCCTCTGTCCTCACGGACATAGCGCAGCATCAGGGTTCTCAGATTCCGCACTTTGGCTGTCACCACAGATCGGGCCAGTTCCAGAGAACGGTCTGCATCAAAATGCGCTCCCCACTGCTCCCTGCGCAGAATGCCGTTGAGATGAAGCATGGGCGCGGAGGTTCCCACATATCTGCCGGAATAACTGAGATAATGCACAGGAATATCATGAAACAGGCAGGAATGAATGACCTGGGTGCTGGCCTGCACCGGGCCGCAGAGAACCACTTCCCGCAGGCTTTCCAGATTTGCAGTGCCAAGTTCCTCTCCTTCGGGAGAACTGACTTTGACGGTTCCTCCGGAAAGTCCCATAAAGGCTCCGGGTGTATCCGCATACAGAATTTCACCGTCCAAAGACATGGGCATGATATTTCTGGCATTTGTCTTTCTGCCCTTTGCCACATCCTCCTCTTCCGGCAGGCAGATGGCATTGAGGGAACAGCCAAAGCATTTGTTCCGGTTTTCAGCCAGCGGAGGCAGCACATCGCTTTTGGAGATCAGGCGGCATTCGGCAATGATCCGCCGGGTTTCGCTTTTAAGTTCCTCTGTTATCGGCACTTCCACCCTTGCCCGTGAGCTGATGTAATACAGAAATCCCTTTTCCGGAATCGCCAGGCCGTTTTCTCCCATGAGCAGGGCCTGTGCGCAGAGCTGGACCCGGTCATTGAGCCAGGGTTCCCGGCCTTTGGGCGGTTTTTTCCCTTTTTTGTATTCCACCGGATACGCAGGCCCGCCCTCTTTTTCCTCCAGCAGATCCAGTCTTGCGGCAATTCCCAGCGATGCTGAGGCCATTGACACGGAGCGCCGGTGAATCACATCCCCCTTTTTTGCAGCCTTTGCACTTTCACCTCCGTCCACAACCCGGTGCAGACTGCGGCCTTCCACGGTATGGGCATTGTCTTCAAACATGCCCCGGTTGTGTTCCAGAAAAAATCTGCGGGGGCAGTACACATGCGCGTTAAGATATGACACCGGGATCAAAGGGGGTATTTCCATTCTTTCCATCTCCTTTCTGTCCGCAGAGTTCGCAGATTTGCATTACAGACAGTATTTCCATTCTTTTTCTTTTCTCCTGAGAACGGCTTTGCGTTTGTTGACGCACGCGATGCAGTTGCAGCCTGTTTCCAACGGATGCGGGCCCTTGCGCACAGACAGTTCCAGAGCCGCGTCCATCATTTCATAAATCAGTTTCCGGGCTGCGTCCTGTTCGGTTTTGATTTTCTGATTCATAGAAAAAAAGTCCTTTTCGGGGAGGCGGAAGCAAAAACATCCTTCCAGAGTTTTTCCATCAGGGATTTCTGCCGGAACTTTGCAGCATATTGTATGAGACTTTCCCGGTTGATGGGCGGAAATATCTCCGGCAGTTTCTTTTCCCGAAAGGATCGGAGTACCGAAACAATATCGGCAGCATCTCCGGCACTGCGTTCCGGATTGTTGGCAATGGCCATTAATTTCAAAATAATATAGTCTTCCGGGCAGACCACCGGAAAGGTTCCCATGAGGGAATCTGAAACTGAGATTTTTCTTTTCAGCATGTTTTTGCCTTCTTCGGTTTTCACAAACATGCAGTCAATTTTTCCATACACTCCCATTTCTGAATCAAACTGTGCAAAACTGTCTGTCAACTGAAAACAGGTGAATCCCAGTTTCTCCAGCACAGCCGGAAGTTTCTCACGGGTGGCGTCTTCGGCCAGAATATCAATATCTGAGGTAAATCTGGGCAGTCCGTAGCTTCCCAAAGCCATTGCACCGATGACAGCAAACAGGATGCCTTCCTCATTCAGACGATGAGAAATGATTTCCATTATTTTTTTCAGTTTGGGGGAAGTCATTTTTATTCATCCCTTTGCAGATGAACCCGGCACATGCCCATACCCTGGGTGGTTTTCACCCCGATGCCGGAATAAAAAGCAAATTCTAAAAGTGCACGGCAGCAGAAAACGGTTTCCTCCCCGGTTTTGAACACAAAGACCGCATTGCCGGTAAAACCGTTGACGGTTCCTCCTTTGCGCAGAGAATAGGGTTCCGTGCGGATATTGATATGGGAAAAACCGATATTGCTGAAATCCATGTCTTCGGGAATGTGAAAGGGTGCAAAAGCATTCCATCGGCGGGCAAGGCTGCCGAAGATCAGCACCGGATCCGGCAGGGGATAATGCACATCCCCGCGTTTGAAGGATACAGGACTGACAAAATTCACAGAAACCCGGCGATCCAATCCTGCGCGGATCATGATTTCCTGAAAGGTGCTTTGTCCGCTCCAGGATTCACGGGAATCTTCTCCCAGAACAATGTGTTCCACTTCAAAAACATGATTTTCCAGCCGGATCGGCTCCTGCCAGAGTCCCTTTTCCATGCTTTGCACAAAAATATCTGCGAGATCATCACTGAGAATGCCGAAACGCACCCGGCACGACCGGTTTTCCCGCACATGATCCCGTATCCCCAGCACCGGGGACAGGGAAAAGGGCGGTACGGCAGAACTGTCATGAAGCGTTTTCCCCATTGCCGCATCAGTTTGGGAAATGCGATCCAGAAACACCGGGTGCATGAGGCAGTGAAAGGAACGGGCCACCGGGCCGGATGTGGCAGCCCGCAGGTTGAGAATGGCGGTTACAGGCATGAAGGGGGTCTCCTTTGTTACGTATTAAAACTGATGGGATTTCAGTCAGCAGCGGTAGGTCGGATTAGCGATAGCGTAATCCGACACACCCGTATTTTGCCGGATTGCACTCACGCCAGTCCGATCTTTGAAATTAATCCCTTTCTTTTTCAACATCATCCGAAAAATTTCCCCTGATGTTTTTTGTCAGTTCCCTGATTTTGGCAAAAGACATTTGGGACAGACTGATCTTTGGGATGATAACAACCCGGACTTTCATACCATCGGGGAATGGGATATTGTCTATCATCAGTTTTCCGTTTCTGATGGTGTATCCGTTTTGTATGCTGTCATTTTGTCAGAAACTCAGGCTTTGATGAATTGATAAAATCGTAAGTTCGAATATTCCGTCATTCCGGCGAAAGCCGGAATCCAGCGTTTTGAATTGCCGTACAATTCAGTTCTGAATTCTATTCCGGTTTGTCCAGATACCATACACGGCCATTATGTTTCGGATATGTTTGTCCTCCCGGAATGGAAAACTGTCCGTCTTTTTTGAATTCCGGATGATAATCCAGATATTGCCGAAAGCCATCTCTGTAACCCCTGAGAAAAATTTTCGGAATGCGTATATATCCGATGATGGGATCAAAATATTTTGATATACAGTCCTTTTGAATGACACAGACCAAATCTGCTTCATAGCAGCTTACATGGTTTCCGGTAAAGGGTTTGAGTGTCCAATTGCTTTCCTCCCAGTTTCCGGGATTAAAAAAAGCCCTGAACAAATCCGCGTGCCATTTTTTTTCCGAATCAACATCCGGATCAACAGCAAATTTATCCCGGACATTCTGCTTTTTCAGCCAGTCTCCATAGGATTCTTCGGAAGAGTCCTCTTTGCTTCTGTAAAGTCTGTGGGAAAGACGGCTTACACTTACCTGAATGGGATTTTCCGGACGGTGTGTTTTCCAATCCGTTCCCGTGCATAATGTCACTGACGGTTCCCAACTTCTTGTAACAAGAATACCCCTGTCCCAAAGCGGTTTGCAGGTTAAATCAGCTTCATACACATAATCCCATAGCATATCAAAAAGAACCTCGCCCATCCGGTCGCTTTTGGGCGGATCAAAAAAACGCTTCAGGTTTTCTGGATGGAAAAGATTCCCCATATTCCGCAGTTCTTTCAGATAATCGGCTGTCTGTTTTTCATCCAGAACAGAAACAAAATTTTTAATCTTTTCTCCCACAATCACCAATTGTGCGTCTGTCATCTGTCCCCGCCGGTTCAGACGGCCTGCCAACTGCACCAGACTGTCGGGATTGCATAATTCGGTGACAATCACATGGGCATCCAGATCACATCCTGCTTCAATTGCGGATGTGGCTAACACCAGAAAACCTTTGTTCTTTTCCTGGCATTCAATTATCTTATGAATCACTTCATTTCGCTGTCGCGTGGTCATTCTCCCATGATAAACGAGAGGGGTTTTGTCTTTGAGTTCCTCATACAGTTTCAGCAGATCGCTCACAGATTCCGTGCGTGCAATCATGCGTTTTGCCTGATCATAGTGTTTCCGGATTTCCTGTGCGATGGAAGATACAATGTTTGCAGCAGCTTTTGGCTGATCCTGATCACGGGAAGATGCCGGAGGCTCCGGCATGACCGTTTCAGTTATATCCGCATGGCTTTGCATTGTACTGAATACATCCATCTGTTTCGGAACAGATGCATACAGGGAAATCTGCCCGCCTGATGCTGCCGAAATTTCGACCGGTGGGCTGTTTTTCTGCTCCTTTTCCTTTGCTTCCTTTACCGGTTCCGGAATGTCAGCAGCAGAAATCGTGTCAGTGTTTTGAGATTGCGGAATCAGAATCAGGTGACGGTCAAATTTTTTTGCATTGCCATTATTCCGGAAATCCGCCTGCTGTTTTCCCAATTCTCCTGAAGTTGCATCAATGATCTGAAGAAAATTGACAAACTGATCCGGAAGGGTCGCACTCATAACACAGACGTCTTTTCCCTTGATGAACAATGCTTCTGCCAGTTTGATGAAATTGGAAAAAGCGGTTCCGTCATATTCATGGGCCTCATCAAAAATCACAAAAGGCTTTTTTTCCACAGCGGAACCGAAAATGCGGTGGGGAAAAATATAGGATTTGATTTTTTCCCCGTATCCGAAAATACGGAACAGAAATTTGTCCAATGTGGTGATGATGATGTCATCCGCGAACAGATGCCGGGAAAAATGATCCCACTCATATTTCTTCTCATCCCTCTCATTTTTCTCATACTTGCCGTTCTTCCATTTTTCACTGGAAAAACGGCGGCAGCTTCCGCCCATGTCAACGGTCAGATTCAGATGTTTTCCTGTATAGTCAGAATACTTTTTCACAATCTCCCGCACCCTTTGCCCCATGTCCTCAATCAGGGCTTTGGATGGCAGAATCATCAGAATGCGCCGCTGCACATTCTCATCCGCGAGTGCGGGAAACAGCACAGCTTCGGTTTTGCCCGCGCCGGTTCCGGCTTTTACCAGCAGGGCAGGATGTCCCTCTGCTTCATCATATGTCTTCCAAACCGCCACCTGAAGCGGATTTGGGGTATAACCGGATATTTTCTGATAAAATGTCTGCATATCCATAATCATATTCTCCGCAAAGTGATGTGAACTTCCTCATTTGTAAAATCCGTGCCAAGCTCAAAGATTTTCTGAATCTCTTTGGCGGACTTTTTGGAAAGATCGGGAATTTCCGGAATCTCCAGTTTGAAAGTCAGGGTAAATTCAGGCAGTGCAAAGGGCCAGGGAACAACTGCAAATTCCCTGTCTGTCAGCCTCTGTGTGACAAATTCCATAAATGTGCGGGGAATATCCCCTTCTTTGTTTTCAATGGTTTTGACAGCCAGTTCTGCCTCCAACTGATCCGCCATGCACAGCAGATACAGATCATCCGCAAAATGCTTTCTGTCGTCATCATTATCAAACCCGGCTTTTTCCCGGTTGACCTGCTCCACAGAAAATTCATGATGGGAACGGATCAGAGCGTCAATATACCTGTCCTTACGGGGAAAACGGAAACGATGTCCGGCAAAACTGTAGGAAAAGCCCTGTGCAGTATCCTGTTTCTCTTTTTTCCCCTTTTTTCCGGATTTCTTTTCCGGTTTTTTTTCGTACTTTTCCTGCTTCTCTCTTTCCTCCATAATCCGGAATGTCTCTTTTTTCCCATCATCATGAAGTTTCACTGCCTCCAGCAGACGGGCTTTTGTGCTTTCATGAAAACAGGAGCCTTTGAATTTTTCCAGAATCTCAAAGCAGTTGCCCACATGGTTTTCCAAAGGCTGGCCTTTGACCTGCCGCAGATTCTTTTTGTCTTTGTCATCTGCATAAATGAAAAAAATCCGTCCCCAGTGTTTCATATTTTATCTCCTGTAAGTCAGGAACGTGTGGAAGCATCCAAAACCGTAATCCCGACAAGCTGATCATCACGGTAACGAAGCAGAATGCCGTCATCTGTCATTTCACTGTCTGTTGCCTTCTGCGGACGTTCAAAACTGATATACAGAACATCCGCTTCTTTGTCATAATCCACGATGAACCGTTTTGCAGGAAAACCGATAAGCAGCGGAACTGCCTGTGAAACTCTGGTGGAAACCTGCGGTGCTATTGCCTTGTCCATATTGCTTTCCTCCGATCCGTTTTTCTGCTGAAATAAGCAGTGACAATAAATCCGTCATTTCCTGAAAGCTGGCGGTATACCACATGCAGATACCGCTGATGTCCGTAATTTTTGACTGCAATAAATGAAGCTCCGTGTCCTCTCAGGATGATGTCCGGATTTTCAATGACAGACAGAACATCATCATAATAACCTGCCATGTCATCATGGTTTTCCACAATGTGAAACCATCTTTCGGCTGTCAGGCGAATGGGAATGCCATCCACAGATTCGGCTGTGTCCATAATTGAAACATCCTTTCAGAAATCAGTCTGTCTGCCTGTCTTCAAAAAAACGGAATCCTTCTGCTTTCAGAAAATCATCCGGCACATGCACAGGAAAACCAAGACTTTTTTCCCATGCCCAGTATAAACCGTTCACTGTTCCGGCATTCCACCATGCCCCCAACTGCGTATAACCGGTCACACCGCCTTTTTCACCGTTCCGCCATTCGTAATTTTCATCCCAGTAATGGCCGTAAAGATTGAAAAACATGCCTGAATCCGGTCTGGTTGGGGGTGTCACCAGCCCAAGAGGTTTGAAATCTCCGTTTTCCAGAGACAGCTTTTTCGGTTCTGTGATATGCACAACCGTAAGCCATCCCTCTTTTCCGGCTTTTCCGCCGAAATTTTTCAGCACTGCCAATCTTTCCAGAAATTCCTTTTCTTTTGCAGTCACCCACCCCGTCATTTCCTCACAGAAAAGATAATCCCAATGGTGAAGCTGATAGTTTTCTTTGTGACTTTCTCTTAAAATCTGAGAAAATTCTGTATGCTTGAAACTTTTCGGGCCATGCCTGCGGGTTTTGTGGATACTCCAGCCGTTGCGCGGTGGAAATGCTCCCAATGCACGGTATTCTTTCTCCAAAGTCAGGGTGAACTCCTTACCCGGCCCTTTTCCGTACCAGTCCTCTCCATATCCTGTCCATTCCCCGCCTTCGGCAATCATGAGCAGGCGTTTGAGAAATCCGCTCATGGTGGTGGGCGGCATAAAGGGATAGGTCATGATATGCAGCAGACCGGAAGGCATCTGCCGGAATGTCAGCGGCCCCGCGGGCTTGAACCTGATCTCACTTGCCCAGATATGTTTCATGGGAAACCTCGGTATGTTTCGATAAGTATTAAATCATATAGCGATTTTCATCATACCGGTTTTCGCCGGTATGACGAAATCGCACAGGCACGGATATTGAATGCCAATTCTCCGGTACTTCAACCTTCCCGGTTTATTTCCGGAGATACTTTTCTTCAAATACCGCAGATGCCAACTGCAGGCGTTGTAACGCCGCATATCCGGTACATCTTTTGAAAAGAGATTCATCGCCGGGAGTCACTTTTTCGGCCAGTTTTATGAATTCGGCTTTTGCCTTGTCATTGTCTGTTATCGAAGGGCTGATAATCGGCCTGTCGCCCATAGGAACCCGGTATTCATCCACAACCAGCAAAGGCTGTTCCTCATTTCCCCATAAGGTTCTGGCAAAAGCCACACCTTTCGGATTGCCCGCTCCCAGGCGGTTGAGGCTCATGAGAAAGGCATAGGCCACTGTGGAAAACTCATTTTCCGTAATGGAAAGGCAGTGGTTGGAAACCGGATAAAGAAGACCGGGCTGAGCGTATTCCTTGCGGTAGGGCATGGGATTGTCATTTTTTTCCTTATAAATCAAAGCAGGATGCATAGCCCGCTGTTTTTCAAGGGCTATCTGTGATGAGACGGACACCCCCCCGGAATGTGTCAGACGACCGATAAATGTCTTCTGACCGGCTTCAAGTCCTCCGAAAACACAGCAGACCGGACAGGTGTTTTTGCAGCAGGTGTCAGGAATGCCGCATTCGATTTTATCCATTAAAGGTTTGCTTCCTGCGTCACTCCAAAGCAGACAACGCCTTTCCACCCCGCGGCGTTTGGTGGGACTTATGTAACATTTTTCATATTCCTTTCCGTCAATCATCACCCGGACTTTTTCAATCACATTGACATTCACCTCTTTTTCATCCCCGAAATACAATTCCTGGGGAGCTTCCAGAATGGCATAAATATCGTAATGTCTGCGGGGATCGGCAGATTCCGGCAGCCCACTGGCTACCTTTTTCTTTTCTTTCTCTTTTTCCGTCATGACAGTCTCCTTCATCAAAATGGAATTATATCGTAAAAGTTTTCTGGTTAATCCTGTGAACCAAGATACCGTGGAAACATGCTCCACAATGCCAGTTTGACCTGATAGGCAAATGCCCGCCAGTCTGCCTCATTTTCATAGGGTTTTTCATTTTCACTGACCAATGCACTGGTGACACGGGTGATCTGATCCGGGCCGATGAATATTTTCTGCTCAGATTTATTCATCCAGGAAAATGCTGGCGGATCTTTTTCTGCCAAATCCGCAGCTTTTTCCTCGCCTTCCTTTTTCAGGTTTTCCACATCTTCTCCTGCCCAAGCCAGCAGTTCCATTGCTTTCTCAAAAAAATAACGATTTTGGGGTCTTTTGCAGAAAATAAAGTCCGGTGAACCGGTTTCACGGGCTGCGGTATAGGCATACTGCACAGGCCGATCCACTTCTTCCAGCAGTTTTCCAATGGCTCTTTTCTTTTCATTCGGCTCCTTTTTGGCTGACTGCACCCGTTCCGCCAAAGGCAGAAGCAGACCTGCAAAACCGGCGATTTTCGGATAATTGGGAATGGGCATATCCTCCTCCTTTTCAGTATTCTGTTTTAAAACATTTTCCAATCCGCTCCAGATTTCCTGTAGAGCGTTGATTTTCCATGAATTTATATATGAATCGTTAATAACATTTCCGGCAATCAGCACATAGAATGCCTGAAAGATTTTCTTTCCTGTCACCAATCGCAGAAATTGGGAAAAATGGGGACGGTTATCTTTTGAAGAGTAGCAGTTATATTCAAAAACTTTATCCCAGTGGCAAAGAGAGGAAACAAACCACAATGCCCAATTCGGCAAATTGAACATTTCCTCACCCGGATAGACATCTACAGTGAAATTCTGTACAAACAGTTCCGGTGGAAATGTAACTCCCATTTTCCAAAGGGAATAGTGATATGCACCGAATATTTGGCCCAACGGTTTCCTGTCCACAGATTCGGTCAGGTGCAGACTGACAAAATTACCGGCGTGAATATGAAGTGTCTGTGCCACATATTTCCGCAGTTCCATGCTGACAATTTCATCAATATTTCCCGATTTTTCATTATTGAAACGTACTGTCAATGTTTCCGGAGCCAGTTTGACCGGGCAGAGAAATACGGTTGCAACACAGCGTTTACAATAGCGGTTTTTCTGATCTTTATGGCTGCCGGACTGCGGACGTTCATCCGAATCTTTCAGAAAAATGGCAAGCCTTTCCAAACCTTTTTTTTTATCAATGATTTCTCCGCATGAGGCACAGCGGATATGTTTGGGTTTTGTATCAAAATCACCACCGGATACAGAATCTGAAAGCGGCTCCCTTTGCAAAGGAATGAAGGAATAACTCCCTTTTCTGACTGTATCCTCCAGATCAGACAGAGATTTGGAAATACTACCCTGTTTGAAAAGCCTTTTTCTTGATTTTCCGTGATTGTAATATTCAATCAGATAGTTTGCCATATCTTCGGACAGTATGGGAATATCATTTGAATCCCAAGGTTTTGCTTGATTTTTAAAAAGTGTTTTATTATCCAGAAAGATAGCAAGTGACTGTTCAAGATGTTCTTTGGATGAAATTTTTTCCCAGAACTTTTTCCATTCCTCTTCCGGGACAAAAGAAACTTGTTGAGGATATACACAAATCAGCTCATTTTGGTATTTGTGTGACCATATATTTTTTTCGTGAAGAAATTTGCCAAATTCACTCCAGAACCAGTCATAACACAGCCCCATCTGCGCCTCACCCGGACGTGCAGGAAGCAGCATTACTTCTTGAAATCCTCTGACATTTCCTTTTGAATCTTTTATTTCTTTTCCATCATGCAATGACAGTTCAGGAGGATTCCATTCATGATCTTTGGATGTAAAGGAAAGAAGACGGAGTTCCTTCAGCTTTCGGGTAGCATACAGAAACCCTTTTAAATCCGGTTGAAAGTCATCCCGATTTTTTGCGGTGACAAGCTGATTGAGTTCAGTGTCAGTCAATAAAATGAAATATTCAGATGAAAACCGGTTCATGTTCTTTTCTCCTTATTTTTTCCGGGTTGAATTGCTGGAAATTGATATTGCCATTCTTGTGCTGTTTTTATTCATCCAACGCCCTGACTGCGCGCAAACCTCCGCATGGTCAGTTACATGAGTTGATCGGTTATAATTCCCCATAACATAAAAAAATTCTGTTTTACAGCAATCTGTCCGGCTTCCGGATGTGTTTCGGCACAAAAGGACAGTATGGCCAGAGCGGTTTGCCAAAATACCCCGCTCCCGCATTCATCATTCACCATTATCATACACCCTCCCCATCCGCCGGATTGTTTCTATGGCCTCTTTCCTCAGCCATTGAGGTTCCAGAATTTCCGCGCCGGGTCCCCAGAAAAAAGCCCACCACATCACCTCACGGGGATAGGCCACATCCACCTCAAAAATCAGGAAACCGTTTTTTTCCTCTGTGATCTTCTGGGAATGATGCCACAGGCTTTCTGTGATAAACGGTTTGCATTTTGCGGAAAACCTCACTTTCACATGCTCGGTGCTGTCTCCCGGAAATGCGGAAAAGGCATTGAGATACCGTCTTCCGAAATCATAATCTTCCCGCACGGCAAACCCCTGGGTTTCAAATCTCACCTCCTGAATCCGGTTCATGCGGTATGTGCGAATACCTTCTTCTGTATAAGAATATCCTTCGGTGTATAACGCCCGGCGTTTGAAAAAAATGTGATAGGGAACCATCAGTTCCTCAGAAGGCGAGTTCTGCTCCGGCCTTTGGTACAGCAGAATCACCCGCCATTTTCCTTCAATGGCCTTTTGCACCCGATCCATGATTTCCTGACGGCAGCCGAAACCTTTGTTCAGCACCATACCTTCAAAAAGAGATTCCCGGAAAGGAGAAGGCAGGCTTAAAGACAGTTTCTGTGCAGCTTTCAGCCCTTCATAGGTGAGAATATGATCCCCGGATGCGGACAAATGGCGCAGGGCCATGACCAGGGCCATCTGCTCGCTGAATGTCAGGTTTTCCACCGGCAGGATACGGTCTTTGGTGACGACCATCTTTTGATGATTCCGGCTGTATTCAAACTCAAACCCCAGCCCGGCCAGCATCTCCCGGTCTTTGTAAAACTGACTTTTGCTGATTCCCAGCTTTTTCAGCATATCCGCCACTGTCTGCCGGGGAACCGTCCTGATTTCCGTCATGATCCGGATCAGTCGCAGTATGCGTTTGTCATATTCTGTTTTCATGGATACACCATATTACAAACCGGGACATATCTGCAAGGAGGATTTGGGACTCAGTCCACCACAGGGTGGACTGAGAAAGAAAATAAATTGCAGAAAACATATATTGCATTCCGTTTCTTTTTATGTTAATTTATATAAACATAAAATTGATAACAATTATCAAAAAGGAGGATGAAACATGCAGATGCTCCGGCCTGAACACCCGGATGGGATTTCCGCAGTTTTTCCGCATCCCTCCGTGTTCTTTTTCCAATATGAAATCCTGCGATCTGTCCGGAATTCCTGTCAAATGCCAGTCATACCCATCTTTTCTTTTTCTTTTTTCTGACAAAATTCCATAAGTACCCAACCGAAAGTTTTCAGGTATAAAAAAACCGGATTTTTCCGGAAAAATCCGGTTTTTCTGAAAACTTTACATCCGGAAATTTATGTTGCCTTACCCTGCCCCCCCGCCAAAAAATAAAGGAATATAAAGAAAAAAAATATGAATTCCGGCGAGTTTGTGGTAAAAAACTCCCGCGCCGGTTCGGGAAACATCTTTTTTTTATGGAGGAACAAATCATGCCAACCTATGAGTATGAACACCTGGATGATCCCTGTGAACGGGGAAGGATATTTGAAATCAGACAGTCCCTGGAAGATCCGCCCCTGGCCGTATGTCCGAGATGCAAGGGCATGGTGCGGAAAATCATGTCCTGCGTCAGCGTCCGTGCACCCAAAAGTGACTCGGAACTCAAAGATCTGGGGTTCACCAAACTGGTGCGCAGGGATGACGGTGTGTATGAAAACGTTACCCGCCGGGACGGGGAGAGCCGTTACATGCTTCGGGACAAACCGGAAACCATGCCGAATATCAAAAAAATCATCCGGGATTGAGCCCATGCCCTTCCGTTCTTTGGGAA
This sequence comes from uncultured Desulfobacterales bacterium, assembly GCA_964505535.1. Lineage (GTDB taxonomy): Bacteria > Desulfobacterota > Desulfobacteria > Desulfobacterales > Desulfococcaceae > JAABRU01. Next base: position 13,842 of record CAZDIU010000121.1, read on the forward strand.
TGGTATTTCTGATACGGACTCTGCTGCCGGGGCAGGCCCTGCGCCTGCCTCGGATTCACAGGACAGAGGCAGTTCTTTTGGATGAACGGTAAGTCGGATTAGCGAGAGCGTAATTCGACTTGCTTCAGACTGTATTAGACCCAATGTCGTTTCCTTAAGGCTCCCCTCCCTTAAGGGTCTGTAACAAAATAAACTGGTCATTTACGTGGTAAAATTTTATAATTCCAT
>CAZDIU010000122.1:0-14065 GCA_964505535.1 uncultured Desulfobacterales bacterium
GAAGCGGAAGAGGAACGCGTTTATCTGGGCATTGGCAATGATCCGGAATTCACCTTTGACAAAATCAAAGCCGACATTGTTGTGCTGGAAATTGTGGGGGTTTACTGTCCCATCTGCCATAAACAGTTTCCCCAAATGAACCAGTTTTTCAGCAGAGTGGAAAAAGACAAAGCCCTGTCCGGGAGAGTCCGCATTGTTTCCGTTGCTGCCGGGAACACGGACAAAGAGGTGGCCTATCTGAAAAAGCAGTTCAAGATCAGTTACCCGGTTCTCAGTGATCCGAAATTTGACATACACAAGGCACTGGGGGAACCCAAAACACCCTTTACCATGCTGGTGACAAAAGATCGCAAAGTGGTTTACACCCATCTGGGCAGGATTGCGGATTTTGACAAATTCTTTTCCCAGATCAGGGAAATGATTCCCCAAACGCCATGAATGCAGACAGAGACATGTTTCTGCGCAAAGCCCTTTGCGAGGCCAAGGCGGAAATGCGTGCGCAGGAGGAAACAGAATCCGCTCTCCGGGTCTGTCTTCTCTCTGTGCTGGGAACCCTGGGGCTGAGTGCCGGATTTCTGTTTCTCATTGATCGCACACATCTCACCGCTGCTTTGGTATCCCGCGGCTTTCCCGAGGCAGAAATCAGCCGAATGCAGGAATTTGTGCCGGACATACTGGAGCGGCATTTTTCTGAGGATATCCGGGAGGACGGCCCTTTATGGGCTGATGTGCGTGCGGTTTCCGGAGAAAAAATCGCGGACGATCCCGTTCTGCCCCGTAATCTCTGTATGCTGCTGGAGTGGTCTGAGGATGCAGGTTATTCCGGGCTGGCAGGATTCTCCGCTCCGCTGCTGCGCGATACCTTCACAGAGGAGGATACCGGATTTCTCAAAGACATGATCCGGAATCTGATCTTTGCCACTGTCCGGATTCGCGGTCTTGCCGGGATCAGGGAACTGAAAATGGTGCTGGCCCGAAAGGATCAGGAAGCCGCAGAGGCCCGCAGAGAGGCAGCGCATGCCCGTGATCTGGTGGATCGCCAGCTTTTCCATCTCAGAAATCTGCATGAAGTGTCGCGCGAACTCAGCGGCCTGAGGGATACTGCCCAGGTACTGGATACCTTTCTGATGATGCTCGCGGGAATCTTCAGTCCGAATCATGCCTGTATTTTTCTTTCAGACACCTCACAAATGCAGGTGCAGATGGCCGTGCGCGGAATGGGGAAAGAAAGATCCGCTGCACTGCCCCTTGATTCCCATATGCAAAAGGATGCGGAAGAAACTGTCCTGCGTCTCAGACAGGCCATTCTTCATCGGCATATGGGAAATATGAGTGCTGCGATCATCAGTGACCGGCATCTCCTTACCGGGCCGCTCTGTCCTGGGGATGCAGTTCTTGCACTGCTTTTTGCAGTGGATGAATCTGCTGTGGGGCTGGCCGGGCTGGGGGAAAAAATCACAGGCGTGGGATACACCTCCGAAGATCAGGAACTTTTGTCCGCGCTGATTCGCATCTTCATGGCGTTTGCAGAAAACACCCGTTCCTTTGAAATCATCCGCAGACTCAATGAAAATCTGGAAAAACAGAATGCGGATCTGAACCGGGCAGTTGGGGACCTGAAACTCAGCAGAAAGAAAATTGAACTTCTGGAGCGGACAAAGGAGGGAATCAAATCCCTGATTCGCAGAGAAATGGAACGGGCTGACAAACCCTCTGTCCGGGATATGCTTCTTGTCCTGCTTATGGGGCTTGGTCTTGGACTGTTTTTCAATCTGGCCAATCCAACCGGTATCCGCATTATTCCCCTGTCATGGTCTGAGACACCGGCCCCTTCCATTTCCCTGCTCCCGGCAAAATCACGCATTGACAAGGGACAGGCCGTGCTTGTGGATGCACGGCCTGCTGAGTTTTATCGGCAGAAGCATATACCGGGAGCAGTGAACATCCCCCCTGCACTTTTTGATTTTCTTTACATGATGCACTTTGCGGATGCTGATCCCGCACAGGAAATCATTGTATATGGCCGGAATATCAGCCGCCATTATGACACGGCTGTGGCAGCGGAACTGTCAAAACGCGGTCATGAGCGGGTTTTCATCCTGGAAGGGGGACTTGATATATGGGAGAAAAACGCTTATCCCACAGCCTCGGAAAAAGAAGATCAACAGACCTCTTTCAAAAATAAACCTGAAGACGCAGTGGTCTGTCAAATAAATTCTTTTGCATCAGAAATCTCCACAGGAGTGCCAAACTGAAAGTTTGGCAAAACCCGCAGAGAGGACAGTCCCAAACTTTCAGTCCGGACTCCTCAGAATGTCAGAAAACTTAATTGACAGACCACTCAGGCTGCTGTGAATGCAGAGACTCCTGAAATACCGGCATTGAATTTCGCGAAGGACGGCATGATTTCAGAATTTTTAAGTCAGGGCTTTTCTGATTTGGATGGTGTGATTGTCAGTCAGAATTGAACCGCTCCCCTTTTTCCCGGTGCATCCCGTTTTTTTCTCCGCTTCTGTTCACACGGATGTTGTACTCCCGGAGTTTGTGCCGCAGGGTTCTCGGACTGATTTTCAAAGCATTCGCGGCCATTTCCCTGTCTCCCCCGCTGTGTGTGAGTGCATCAAGGATGGCTTTGGTTTCGGCCGCTTTCCGCACCTCAGCCAGTTCCGTGATTTCTCCCGGTGAAGCGGCATTCAGACTGTCCAGAAAATCAGGCGGAAGATTCCCGCGTGTGATTTCATCCCCTTCACTGAGAATAAAGATTCTTTCCACCAGATTTTTCAGCTCCCTTATGTTGCCGGGCCACTCATACCGCAGAAAAATATCCATCACTTCCGGATGGACAGAGAGTTTTGTCTTTTTATAGATCAGTTCAAACTGATCAAGAAAATACTCTGTCATTTTGGGAATGACTTTTTTTCTCTCTCTCAAAGGAGGCAGATACACGGGCACAACCTGCAGACGGTAAAACAGATCCTCCCGGAAGCGTTCCGCCCGGATTTCCTCTTTCAGATCCCTGTTGGTGGCTGAGATGATGCGAATATCCACCTCAAGGGTTTCATTGCCCCCAATGCGCGTAAAACGGAAATCTTCCAGAACCCGGAGAAAATCCACCTGATTTTGCAGGGGCAGTTCCGAAACCTCATCCAGAAACAGGGTTCCCCTGTCCGCTATTTCCAGACAGCCTTTTTTCCGGTCAATGGCTCCGGTAAAGGCTCCTTTCTCATGTCCGAAGAGTTTGTCCTCAAACATCAGACCGGAAAGCACACCGCAGTTGATGGGCACAAAAGGGTTTCCTGCCCTGGGACTGAGCATATGGATGATTTTCGCCAGCATTTCCTTGCCGGTGCCGCTCTCGCCCAGAAGCAGGATATTCACATCATAGCGTGCCACCTGCCGGATAGTCTCCATGACAGCGTGCATGGATTCACATCCCAGAATGAACTCCAGAGTGATTGATTTCTCAAAATACTCTTTTTTCGGATATTTCAGTTTCATCTGTTTCCTCTTATTCCACTTTCCACATAACCGAATTTTCTGTTCATGTAAAGTGTTCCGGTGCTGGAAACGGCAAATATATGACTGTTCCGGCATAAATCTGCCGCATTGTGTTCCGGAAGGAATCTGTGTCTGCAGACGGGTTGCTTATTTATAAAAAACAATTACAGGATGATAAACAGATTTGTCTGCACTTCTCCGGGCTGTGGCATATAACTTGCTCAGTAAGATTGCCTGCCAAACAGTACGAAAGGAAGGGAAAAAAATTTATGCCTCTGGAAAAGGTCGTCAAAGATTTCATGCACCCCCTGAAGGAGTACCGGTACATCGGGGAGAACGAGCCGGTAAGGAACGTGCTTGGGTTTATTACCGGGGATGAAAATGATCGGAAATCCCTCTTTGTCATTGTGGTCAGTGACAGCGGAGAGGAACAGGGAACTGCCAGAGGCTTTATCTCCCCTCCGGAAATCGTGTTCGGCATTGCCAGGCATTTTTTCAAAGGTGCGGAACGGATCGGGCCGATTTTCTGGGAAGGGCAGCTTCGGGCTGAGTGCATACAGGCCTTCCGCAAGAAGGTGGCTGAAATTATGACACCTTTCAGAACCTGCATCAGCGAGTCTGAAATGATTATGGAGGCCATTTTTCTGTTTAACCGGCATCAGGTGAACTCCCTTCCTGTCCTCCGGGAGAAAGAGGTGGTAGGCATTCTTCATCTGGAGGACATTCTTTTGGGAATTGCCGAGATGGTTTCAGAATGATATAATAACCCAAGTTGCTATCTGTAAATTTATAAATATCATATAAACAGCATGTTATAAAAAATCATGATATTTTTGCAAGAAATCCGATGTCTGATATTATTGAGTTTTTTCATAGGTGGCAGCTTGGGTTATGATATGAAATATGAGGTTCAGACACTTCGGACTGTTTGGTGAAATTATGCTGATTTTGGAATTAAATGTCAAACCTGAAACAGAACTGCGCCTGAAAAGGATTCTGGAATATACCAAAGATGAAGAGGCATTTGCCCGGAAGATCATTGCCGCGCAGATTGCAGAACTGAAAAACGGCATATTCCACATCCGTCTGCGGCTCAGGCAGTTTGAGGAAAAATACAAAATGCTCTCCGGGGAATTCCACCGTCAGTACAAAAAATGCGTATTTGCGGACAAAGAGGATTTCAGGAAATGGGCCGAAATCTTTGAGATGCTGCTGGAGAATGAAAAACGGCTGCATCTTCTGAAATGAAAGGAATGCATGGATTCCGGACAGAAACGGAATCTCTGATTGAATAAGGACAGTTATTGCTGTATCCGGTTTGCAGGTGTTCAACCCAATTTATGGAGGAAAAATTTGAAGACAAAAATGGTAAAAGATCTGATGCTGCACCTTTCGGAATATGCGACCGTATCCAAAGATGCCACGCTCAGCGAAGCGGTAATGGCCCTGAAAAAGGCTCAGAAGGGATTTGACAAATCCCGGTATCAGCACAGGGCGGTCATGGTATTGGATGAAACAGGCAATGTTATCGGCAAGATCGGGCTGACGGACATTCTCAAAGCCCTTGAACCCAAATATGATCAGATGCTGTCTGACAAAGGCCCGTGGCATGTGGGCTTCACCCGTGCCTTTCAGAAGTCCATGCTGGAAAAACTGAGGCTGTGGGATGCACCGCTGGAGCATGTCTGCAGAAAGGCAGGACAGATAAAAGTCGCATCCATTATAAAACCGTTTACAGAGAGCGAGTATATCGAAGTCAGCGCCACTCTGGATGAGGCCATTCATCAACTGGTTATCGGACATCACCAGTCCCTGCTTGTGATCCGGGAAGACAAAAAGATTATCGGAATCCTGAGACTGACCGATGTGTTTGAGGCTGTAAGTGAAGCCATTCTGGCCTGTGACATCATACCAACTGAGTTCAAAAAGGAGGAATAAACATATGGCAAGCAATGCTGCAACTGCACAGGAGCAGAAAAAATTCAACTGGAAAAAATACATGTTCATGGGAATCGGGGTTTTTCTTTTCATCCTCGTGTACTATTCCCCCCCCTGGCCCGATGCGGTGGATCCCCTGGGAAAGCATTTTGCGCTGAGCAAAGAGGGAAAAGGCGCTCTGGCTGTGTTTCTGCTGGCAGGCACCTGGTGGGTGTTTGAGGTGCTTCCCATAGGCGTGACCAGTCTCGCCATCGGTGTGCTGCAGGCTTTGTTTCTTATCCGCAAGCCTGAAGTGGCATTCAAGGATTTCATGGATCCCTCGGTTCTGTTCATTTTCGGTTCCATTGTCATCGGTCTGGTGTTCACCAAAACCGGTCTGACCCGGCGGATAGCCTACAAAATGCTGGCCATTGTGGGGGAAAAAACCAGCATGATTTATCTGGGATGCTTTGTGCTGACTGCGGCTTTGACCCATATCATGGCGCATACGGCAGTGGCTGCCACCATTTATCCGCTGCTGGTGGCCATTTATTCCCTGTACGGAGAAGGGGACAAACCCACCAGGTTCGGCAAGGGACTGTTTATCGGCATGGCCTATGTGGCCGGAGCCGGAAGCATCATCACCCTGCTGGGTGCGGCACGGGGTGCGGTGGCCATCGGTTTTTTCAGCGGCATCATGAAGAAAAGCATCGGTTTCTTTGAACTGAGCTGGTACATGTTCCCTGTGGGCTGGTTGATGGTCTTTATTCTCTGGGGCTTTTTCATGATATTTTTCAAACCGGAAAAAGAGTCCATTCCCGGACTGCGGGAAAAAGCCAAAAGACTGAATTCAGAACTCGGGGGCATTACCCGAAATGAGATTATCGCTGCTGTTCTTGTGGCTTCCGTCATTATCGTGCTGGGCGCATCCGCGATTATGAAATCCGCCATTCCCGGGTTCAAACCGCCGGACAAGACAGCCATCATCCTGATTTCCACGATTCTGTTTTTCGTGTTCGGCATTCTGGATCTCAATGATCTGGAGGAAATTCCCTGGAACATCATTCTGCTTTTTGCCGGAGCCATGAGCATCGGTTTCTGTCTGTGGGAAACCGGCGCTGCCGAATGGATGGCCATCAACTGGCTGACCCTGTTCCAGAAATCCCACTGGTTTGTGTTTGTCATGGGCATAGCCTTCTTTGTCATGATTATGACCAATTTCATCATGAACGTGGCCGCGATTGCCATTTCCCTGCCTGTGGCTTTGGTGATTGCACCCTATCTCAATGTCACCGGTGAAGTCATTCTTTTTGCTTCCCTTGTGACAGCAGGTATGCCCTTCCTGCTGCTGGTGGGTGCAGCTCCCAATGCCATTGCCTATGATTCCAAACAGTTCACCACCGGAGAATTCTTTGTCTACGGCCTTATCGCGAGTGTCATTCTCATGCTTGTCACGGCTCTGGCTGTGGCTGTGATCTGGCCCATAATGGGAATGCCCATCACCACAGGATGATGCGTATTCAAGCAAAAATTTTCAGATGCTGAGAAAACCGGATTTTCCCCAAAAATCCGGTTTTTCTGAAAAATTTGTCTTTCAGATCAATGGCGAATTGGCATGAATTCCGCGTGAAAAACAGAACAGCCCTTCCGGGATCCGGCTGTTTTTGTCTGAAAAGCGCATAATAAGCGAACAGCCGGGCAGTCCTTTTGAACCCACTGGGAGTTACGCAGCTGCCTGAAAAAAACACTCATACCCCCTGAGGGTCTTACAGATCCTCAGGGGTTTATCAGATCAGTTGCACAACGCATGCCCCCCGGAAAAAACTTTAAGAAAAAAATCCCCTGCCTTTCCCAGATTCCGAAATCCTGACCGGGATTCAAATCCGGGATCAAAATTGCCGAAACCTTTTTTATGCACCGGGCAATCGGAAGAAAAAGCAAACACCCTCTCAAGACATCGCATGGAATCCCAAACCGCAAAAACTCAGTTCTTGACTATCGCACGGAAATATATCATAAAGAGGCTTGGAGCTATTCTGACCCAAACCATTTATCATGAGGAGAAAACATGGAAGTCAAAAATCTGCTGGAGAAACTGGAGCAGAAAAACAGAGCCGCTCTGGAAGGCGGAGGAGCGGAAAGAATCAGAAAGCAGCATGAGTCCGGGAAGCTCACTGCAAGAGAACGCATTGACACGCTTCTGGATAAAGGCAGCTTTGTGGAAATTGACCGTTTCAAGACACACCGGTGCACTGATTTCGGGATGATGGATCAGAAAAGCCCGGGAGACGGCGTGGTGACAGGCTATGGCATGGTCAATGGCCGACAGGTCTTTGTGTTTGCGCAGGATTTCACGGTATTTGGCGGTTCCCTGTCTCTGGCCCATGCGGAAAAAATCTGCAAAGTTATGGATATGGCCATGAAAAACGGTTCCCCGGTCATCGGCATGTGTGATTCCGGCGGTGCACGGATTCAGGAAGGGGTCAACAGTCTGGCCGGTTATGCCGACATTTTTCTCAGAAACGTCATGGCCTCAGGCGCTGTTCCCCAGATTACAGCCATTATGGGGCCTTCCGCTGGGGGCGCTGTGTATTCTCCGGCACTTACAGACTGGATATTCATGGTCGAGGGAAGCGGCCACATGTTCATCACAGGCCCGGAAGTCATCAAGGCTGTCACCCGTGAAGTTGTCACCAAAGAGGATCTGGGCGGTGCGATGGCCCACAACTCGGTCAGCGGTGTGGCCCATTTTGCTTCGCCTGATGACAAAGCCTGTCTGGAGAAAATCCGGCAGTTGCTGAGTTTTCTGCCGTCCAACAATATGGAAGATCCGCCCCGCATGGAAACCGGGGATGATCCCATGCGCCGGGATGAAAATCTGCGAAACATTGTGCCGCCTGATCCCAACCATCCCTATGACATCCGGGACATTATCCATTCCAAGCTGGACAACAGCGAGTTTTTTGAGGTTCATGAACACTGGGCCGGGAACATTGTGGTGGGATTTGGCAGAATGGATGGCCGTTCTGTGGGCATTATTGCGAACCAGCCCGCGGTCATGGCCGGTTGTCTGGATATCAATGCATCTCTGAAGGGAGCCCGCTTTGTCCGTTTCTGCGACGCGTTCAACATTCCCCTGATCATTTATGAGGATGTGCCCGGATTTCTGCCCGGAACCCATCAGGAACACGGCGGAATCATCAAGCACGGTGCAAAACTGATCTACGCGTTCTGTGAGTCCACTGTTCCCCGCATCACCATCATCACCCGGAAAGCATACGGCGGAGCATACTGCGTCATGAGTTCCAAGCATATCCGGGGCGACATCAACATGGCCTGGCCCACGGCAGAGATTGCGGTTATGGGAGCCGAAGGCGCTGTCAACATCATTTTCCGAAATGAGATAAAAAATGCCGCAGATGCCCAGGCTGAACGCAAACGTCTGATTGACGATTACCGGGAAAAATTTGCCAATCCCTACAAGGCGGCTGAACTCGGTTATATTGATGATGTGATTGATCCTGCGGATACCCGTCCCAAAATCATTCAGGCCCTTAGAATGCTGAAAAACAAAAGGGACAGCAACCCGCCAAAAAAACACGGAAACATCCCCTTATAGAAAGGAGATACGGACAATGTCCTGGAGTCATGTACTGGAACTGATTCAGAATATTCTGATCACACAGACCGGCATTCCCAATCTGGCGGTCAACCAGGTGATCATGATTTGCATCGGTCTTGTTTTTCTTTATCTGGCAATTGCCAAGGAATATGAACCCCTTCTGCTGGTTCCCATAGGATTCGGCATTTTCATCGTCAACTTCCCCCTGACCCCGCTCATGGGCTTCACAGAGCACGGCAATCCCGAACTGATCCGCTTCTTCTACAAATACGGGGTGGAATGGGAAGTCATTCCCTGCGTGATCTTCCTCGGATTGGGTGCAATGACGGATTTCGGCCCACTGATTGCCAATCCCAAAACCCTGTTTATCGGTGCAGGCGCGCAGCTGGGTGTGTTTATCACCTATATCGGCGTGCTTTTTTTCGGTTTTACACTCAAAGAAGCCGCGTCCGTGGGCATCATCGGCGGAGCGGACGGCCCCACCACCATTTATCTCACTGCCAAACTGGCCCCCCATCTGCTGGGAGCCAACACCCTTGCGGCCTATTCCTACATGGCCATGGTTCCCCTGATTCAGCCTCCCATCATGCGCCTGATGACCACACCGGAACAGCGGAAAATCCGTATGCGTCAGCTTCGGCATGTGTCCCAGAAGGAAAAACTCTTTTTCCCCCTTATCGGATGTGCGCTGATTGTGCTGCTCATTCCGGCTGTGGCACCCCTGATGGGCATGTTCATGTTCGGCAATCTCATGCGGGAATGCGGGGTGGTGAAACGCCTTTCCGACACTGCCCAGAATGCTTTGATGAACATTGTCACCATCTTTCTGGGACTGTCTGTGGGCGCGACCATGCAGGCCGATGTTTTTCTTTCCTGGAAACCCATGCTGATCTTTGTTTTCGGTCTGATGGATTTTGTGGTCTGCACCTTTGGCGGACTTCTGACCGTGCATATCATGAACATGTTCCTCAAGGAAAAAATGAATCCCCTTATCGGTTCTGCCGGTGTTTCAGCCGTGCCCATGGCGGCAAGGGTGGCACATTCCGAAGGACTCAAAGCCGATCCGGACAACTGGCTGATCATGCACGCGATGGGACCCAACCTGGCCGGAGTTATCGGATCGGCAGCAGCCGCGGGCATGTTCATTGCCATGTTTCAATAGGAGAAGGGCCATGACAAAAAAATACAGACAAAAATTTTCTGCAATAATGATGAGCGGAATTCTGGCAGTGTTTCTGTTCTGCCCTGCATTGGCACCCAGATCATGGGCTGCATTCGGTGAGGACATTGAAAAACCCAAACCCGAATTCACCCGTGAGGGAGACCGGATTACTGCCAGATACATTCCCCGGGCCAAAAGCACCAGCGTTCAGGTGCATTTCACGGTTGAGGGAGGCAAACTCATTGAAGTCAAAGCCATGGATTTTGAAAAGGCTGATCGTCCGGAAGTGGACATCAAAAATTTCAAATCCGCGCTCTTTACCATTGAGATTGGCGAAGTCAAACCCGGTGCTGAGGCAGCCGTGACAATCTCTTCGGATTTTTTCACCAGTTCCACCCAGTATTATGTGTTCAATGAGCGGCTGCCTGTTCCCTGGATGGTCTCAGACTGCCAGAACATGGCTCTTCCCAACCGGGTGCAGGATTTGATCATCAAAGTCAAAGACGGCGGCCCCTATGATTCAGACGGTGAAGCCAACGGCAAAATCTTTTTTGTGGGCGGTCCGCGCGACTCTTTCTGGGGCTATGCCCTTGGCACCCTGTTCATCCGCTTTTTCGGCATTTTCATCGTGCTGGGTTTTCTCATGGGCGGCATGAATCTGTCGGGAAAAATTTTCCAGAAAATTGAGGGAAAAAAGGCTGTGCCTTTGTCTCCCGTGCCGGAGCCTGTGAAAGCGGAACCTGTAAAAGTGGAAATTCCGGAACCGGAACCTGTACAGGATACAGCAGAAGAGGAAACAGCAGCAGCCATTGCTCTGGCTTTGCATCTGCATCTTTCTTCGTCCAAATCCTCTTCCTGTTACTGCGGGATGGGAGCAGATGTCTCTGACAGCAGTGCATGGGCGCAGGAGGGAAGAGTGCGGATGATGGGAGATCGCCTTGCGCTTTATCGGCGGACGGACAGATAATCTGTTCAATGATGAATCAATGTCGTTGATGCAAGGAGGGGGGAGTCCCAAACTGAAAGTTTGGGACTGAATGACTGCACAGTATCTGCCAAACTTTCAGTTTGGCACTCCGTGACTGCAACGCAATGACAGGAATGAGGAATGACTGAAAATCTGAGAGGATTTGAAATGAAATACAATTTTACCATCAATGACAAAAAGTATGAAGTGGCAGTGGGGGATATTCAGGGCGGAATCGCGCAGGTCAGCGTCAATGACATTCCCTATGAGGTTGTCATGGACACGCAGACAGAAGCCGTGAAATCTTCTCCGGCACCGAAGGCGGCTCCTGCCGCGCCTGTGAAACCTGTTTCCAAACCCGCGGCCGCTCCTGCCGCGGCTGCTCCCAAACCCGCAGTTGCGGGCGGAGGAGTCATCACAGCCCCGATTCCGGGACTGATCCTGTCTGTCAAAGTCAGTGTGGGAGATACGGTCAAAGCCGGTCAGATTGTGGCCACCATGGAAGCCATGAAAATGGAAAACAATCTGGTCAGCGCAGTGGCCGGAACCGTAAAGGAAATCCGGGTGCAAAAGGGTGCTGAGGTTTCCACCGGTGATGTGGTGATGATTATCGGATAGAAGTATACTTTTTTTGTATTTTATCCCTTTTTGCGAGGGGGGTGGGATTTTCTGCAGTCTGCTGAAAATCCCACCGTATTCCCCATCCTTGAACATATATCATTATTCTGCGGCCGGAGACGAATATGACGTCACAATGGGTTTTCAATGCAACAACCGTCTGGTTTCTCATAGGACTGTTCTGTGTGATTGGCGAATTTGTGGTTCCGGGTGTCATTATTGTTTTTTTCGGGGTGGGTGCGTGGATTACAGCTCTGACAGTCTGTTTTTTTGATATCAGTGTTCCGGTGCAGATTGCCATATTCACCATCACTTCCATTGTCGCTCTGGTGACACTGCGCCGGAAATTCAATCTTGATGCAAAACATGACGGCCCTGATCTGACAGAGGAATTCACCGGCAAAACAGCAGTTGTGGAGGAAACGGTTTCAAAAGGAAAACCGGGCAGGGTCATTTTTAAGGGAACACTCTGGAAAGCGGAAACTTTTTCAGATGATATTCTGGAAAAGGGAAAATATGTGCGCATTGCAAAAAAGGAAAGCATCATTCTTTTTGTGGAACCCATCAACCCGGAGGAGGAACATCATGTATGAAATTATTGCCGTGGGAATTGCCCTGTTTGTCATCATTGCTTTTTTCAAAACTGTCCGGATTGTGCCCCAGCGAACAGCCTTTGTGATTGAACGCCTTGGCAAATACAGCCGCACCCTGGATGCGGGATTTCATATTCTGATTCCCTTTATGGATGTGGTGGCATACAAACGCAGTCTCAAGGAGGAGGCAGTGGATGTTCCCAAGCAGGGCTGCATCACCAAAGACAATGTTTCCGTGGGCGTAGACGGAATTCTTTACATGCAGGTGGTGGATGCCCCGAAATCCTGTTACGGAATAGATGATTACAAATATGCGGCTGTGCAGTTGGCACAGACCACCATGCGCAGCATTTTCGGAACCATTGATCTGGACAACACCTTTGAGGCCCGGGAACTCATCAATTCCCGTGTGGTCAAATCGGTGGATGATGCCAGTGAACCCTGGGGCGTGAAAGTGACCCGTTACGAAGTCAAGGACATCGAACCGCCGAAGAATATCATTGATGCGATGGAAAAGCAGATGCGGGCGGAGCGGAACAAACGGGCTGAAATTGCGGAATCCGAAGGCAACCGCCAGTCTGAAATCAACCGGGCTGAAGGACGGCGTCAGGCCATGATTGCAGAATCCGAGGGGGAAAAACAGAAGCGGATCAACGAAGCTGAAGGTCGCGCACAGGAAATCGAACGGGTGGCCGAGGCAACAGCCATAGGGATTGAGAAGATTGCCCAGGCCATTACCCGGGCAGGCGGGCCGGAGGCTGTCAATCTGCGGCTGGCAGAGCAGTATATCAAAGAATTCGGAAATCTTGCCCAGAAAAACAACAGCATGATCATTCCCACGGATCTGTCCAACATTGCGGGTTTTATCGCATCCGCGCAGAAAGTGATCGACAGTATGAATATGCCTTTGTCCGGAGATGAGACTGCTCCTGCACAGAAAAGCGGAACGGAAAAATCCAAAGAGATCAAAACCCGTTCCACTCCTCCGCCTGTGGCATGGGATCTGCCCAAAGTCTGATACCGATTCGCCATTGATCTGAAACATAAGTTTTTCAGGCATAAAATTTTTCGGAAAAACCGGATTTTTCATAAAAATCCGGTTTTTTTAATAAAGGTTATTTATTCAAATGAATATACCAAATAAAAAAACGATTCTGACTGATTTTGACTTGATTTGAATATCATTCAATTCTATTGTACAGGCATCTGTCAACTGCTGAATAAAAAATAAACAGAAAGGAGCGGAAACTGAAACCATATGATCGTTACATCCTGATTATATTTAAAATATTCGCCTTGAAACTCAAAAATGCTTGGATATGAATGTCATTCATATATGACTGAAGGGATGAAAAAGGCTTAACTTAATGGCATTGACGCAGAGCGTGGAACAAGAGTAAGTCGGTATCCGGAATCAGTTCCGATCACTGGATTCCGGCTTTCGCCGGAATGACGGGTGGATACAGCATATCTCTGGTTTTTGGAAGGTATGCGCAAGGTAAGTTATCAAGGTGATTTCCGAATATGGATTTACCGGATCTGAAGAAGTCACAAACTGAAAGTTTGTGAAACTGCCAAACTTTCAGTTTGGCACTCCTTTGGTAACTTGTTTTTCGGAAATCACCTAAGGGATATGGAAAATGCTGATATACCGTTTATAAAAAAGCTGTCCTTTATGGATAAAGTTA
>CAZDIU010000123.1:0-14047 GCA_964505535.1 uncultured Desulfobacterales bacterium
CCGGGCTGATTCAGCAAAGCCGGGTGAACCCGGCTGTACCGGAGCCGCCTTCACGCGGCTTTCCATGATTCAGCCCGGAGCTTCAGCTCCGGACGATAAACAGACAGCGGAGGAAGAAAATGAAAAAATTTTGTGCAATTATGCTGCTGATGTGCGTGACGCTGACTGGGGCTGCTTATGCGGAAACCGGAAGACTGGCCTTGGATGTTTCGCAGGAGCCGGTGGAGATGTTTATTGACGGCAGAAACAATGCCTCCGCCACGCCGCTGGTGTCCATACCGGAAGGCTGGTTCATCATGGGCGAGGATAACGGAGAGGATGATGAAAAGCCTGCACACCGGGTCTGGCTGGATGCCTTTCAGATAGAGAAATACGAAGTCAGCGCTGTTCAGTTTGCGGCTTTTCTGAATACCGTGAAAGACCCGGAAAAAGTGGAGAAGTATGCGGATTTCGGCTGTGAAAAATGTACGATAATATACGGCGGGAGCAAGTATTCTGCCCGGCAGGGATATGAAAACCGTCCGGCCAATTATGTGTCCTGGTACGGTGCAAATGCGTACTGCAAATATGTCGGACGGCGCCTGCCCACAGAGGCCGAATGGGAAAAGGCCGCACGCGGAGAGGATGCCCGCAAATATCCCTGGGGAAATCAGGAACCGGGAAACAGCCACAATCTGGCCGTGTATACTTATGAAAATCATAATGATAAATGGACAGACATGAAACCTGTGGATTCCCTTTCTGCGGGCAAATCCCCTTACGGCGCACACCACATGGCAGGCAATGTGTGGGAATGGGCGGCGGACTGGTATGATGAGAATTACTATAGGCAGAATGTGGTTAAAAATCCTGCAGGAAATTCATCTGGTCAATATCGTCCCTTAAGAGGCGGTTCCTGGGGCAGTGTGGTGTCCACCCTTCGGACTGCCGATCGGGTCAACAGCAGACCGGAGTTTCGGAACGACGATATCGGCTGCCGCTGCGCCAAGTAAAGTAACCCTCTTCCGTCCGGCAATGAATTGCCGGGCTGTTGTGGAATGTCCCTGTGGGACATAAAGGATTTTTCAACCTGATCCTGGGCTTGCGCCCGGCTGTCTGAACCGGGATTGAACCTAACCCCCTGCCCCCCCTTCCCTGAAGGGAAGGGGGGAATGAAGATCGTAGGTCGGATTAGCGCAAGCGTAATCCGACACAATCCGGATGTCGGATTACGGCCTTCCGGCCTAATCCGACCTACAGCTACAGTTCGAGGGCGGGTGCAGCTTCAGCGTAACCCGTCATACACGCTGTCTGAACCGGGATTCACAGGATTTTGGGGATTTTCAGGATTGATGATGACAGTGCTTTATTTCGTTTATAACAGAATTAGTTGCGGTGATAAGGAATAAAGATGAATTTGGAGGTATTCTGTGTCCAAATCCGCAACCCTGAGACTGAATGATTATTTGTATCAGTTAATCAGAATGTTAGCCGGTATTGAGAACTTACGGTGATCGGCATAAAGACTTCCGAAGTTTTCAAAACTTCGGAAGTCTGAGCCAATGTGGGTTATGTATATCTCCTGAATCAGGACTTCAGTATCTTCTTTGCGCTTTCGTCGTTTACATCAGCGCAGTGGGGGATCCCGGTTTCTCTGGCGGTTTCCCGGTTTCCGGAGAAAAGTTCCGCACGGGAGAGCTGGTTCATTCTGAATTTCCGCGCGCCGGCCATCAACTGCTGGAGACCGCATGCCAGTTTGTCAACCAGCGTGTAAAAGGCAATGGCTCCGTAAGGAATGTTTTTCATTTCGTCTTTGCCCACAATTTTCTCCACATCAAAATAGGAGGCAAAGATTTCTTTGGCTGTGCTGCCAACCTGACGCACTGTTCTGGGCAGTTCTGACCAGTGGCCATTGACATCTGCCCGTCTTTCGGGGAACAGCGCACCTTCAATATTGGATCCCACAAAACCGGGTATCATAATGCCCCGGCCCATGCAGACCAGTTTGGTGAAAGGCGCGCCCAGGGCCAGAGCCTTGAAGATATGATCCTCCAGCGCAAAACCGCCTGCAAAGGACATATCCACCACATCCAGCCCTCTGGCGGCCAGCAGATTGGCGTATTCATAGGCTTTGGAATGCAGAATGATGGAAGGAACGCCCCAGCTCTGCATCATGTTCCAGGGACTCATGCCGGTGCCGCCGCCGGAGCCGTCAATGGTCAGCAGATCCAGTTTGGCATCGGTCGCGAATTTGATGGCCATGGCCAGTTCCTCCATGCCGTAGGAACCGGTTTTCAGTGTCACCCGGCTGAAACCGATGCTGCGCAGATATTCCACCGTGCCCATGAAATCCCGGCGCACCTGATCCACCGTATCCATATTGGTGGCACCCAGTCGGCTGTGACGGGCAAAGGATTTGATGGACCCGTTTTCAAAAGCCTCTTTCACCTCCGGCAGGGAGGGATCGGGATCCACAATATACCCTCTGTTTTTCAGGAACAGGGCGTAATCCAGACTTGTCACCTGAATTTCTCCGCCGATATTTTTTGCCCCCTGTCCCCATTTCAGTTCGATAATGCACTTGTCCCCGTATTTTTCTGCCACATATTCGGCCACTCCGTTGCGCGCATCTTCCACATTCAACTGCACAATGATGGCACCGTGACCGTTAAAATAGCGGAGATAACCGTTAATCCGGCGATCCAGTTCGGGAGCGCCTTTGATCTTGCCTTTGCGCACATCGCCGGGCGTGATTTCCGATTTCCGATCCACGCCCACCACGTTCTCACCGATGACAACGGGAATGCCCACCAGCGCGCCGCCAACGGCAAAGGAATCCCAATATTTTTCAGCCACAAAGGTGGAACCGAGCGCGCCGGTCATCAGGGGCATGCGGATTTTGGTTTTCACGGCCTTGCCGAATTCGGTCTCCAGGCTGACTTTGGGGAAGATGCAGTCATCCGGATCATTGGTCATGCCTTCGCTCAGACCGTGTGCGCCGTAGGCATAGCCCTGAATCCGGAGAGAGTTGTAGGAGACGCCCACATGAGTGGTGTTGTTTGCGCCTGCGGTTACAATGCCGAAACTTCTCGGATAGAGCAGTTTCCTGCCCACCAGGCTCGACATCCAGGTTTCGCATTTTCCCTCACAGTCCGCGCGGCAAAGAGTGCACAGGCTGGATTCTGTCGGATTTCCTCTGTTTGAAGTTCCCAGAACATCATTGTTTTTTGAAAAACGCATACTTCCTCCTTTTGTGATTAATCCCGTTTATAAAAAACAAAAAGGCGTCTGCCCCATCTCTGGGGAAACAGACGCCTTTGTCTCATTGGACTTACTTAAAATTTCAGTGTTTCGCACGCCTTTGTGCGAAATTTGTCAGGAAACAGACATTGTTCCTGAAAAATAATGACATAAATTTTAGATGGACTGAAAACAAATGTCAAGCAGAAATTAAAATAAAACATATTTTTTCAGTCATCGTATGAGGGAAATATCCGGCCTGCTTCGGACAGAAAAGAAAATATTGTTTTTTCCCTTCCGGAATATTATGTTGGACAAACAGCCGTTGTTTGTCATTTGGCTGAATAAGGCAGAACAGGTTTCCAGTCTGTTCCTGATCCGAAACACAAGGCGGAAGCCGGTGCCAATTTTTTATCGGGGTAATTTCAAAACCAGCCAAAACCGTCACACCGGCGAAAGCCTGTGTCCGGAACAGTCTGAAAATACTGGGTTCAGGCTTATGCCGGAATGACGAAGACGGACTTTTGCAACTGGCTCTGTTTTCTATAATCTCTAAAGGACATGACCATGAAAATATATGCAGACATCAAAGATACCATAGGTTCCACACCACTGGTCCGTCTGAACCGGATTGCAGAAGATGCGGACGCGGATATTTTCGCAAAACTTGAATTTTTCAATCCTCTGGGAAGTGTAAAGGATCGGACCGCCAAAGCCATGATTGACGCAGCCGAAGCACAGGGCCGGATTGAGCCGGATACGCTGATTGTGGAACCCACCAGCGGCAATACCGGCATTGCCCTGGCCTTCCTCTGCGCGGTCAGGGGATACCGGCTTTGTCTGACCATGCCGGAAACCATGAGTGCGGAGCGGCGCAAACTTCTCAGGCATCTGGGAGCAGAACTGGTTCTCACCCCCGGAGCCGAAGGCATGAAAGGAGCCATTGCCGCGGCAGAGCGGATGGTTGCAGAAAATCCAAAGGCATTCATGCCGGATCAGTTCAGAAACCCGGCCAATCCCAGAATTCATCGGAAAACCACAGCAGAGGAAATCTGGCGGGATACAGATGGAAAGGTGGATATCTTTGTGGCAGGTGTGGGAACCGGCGGGACCATTACCGGCGTTTCCCAGTGCCTCAAATCCCGCAAGCCCGAATTCCGGGCAGTGGCTGTGGAGCCGGAGGATTCACCGGTTCTTTCCGGCGGAAAACCCGGCCCCCACAAGATTCAGGGCATTGGGGCAGGCTTCATTCCGGAGGTGCTGGATCCCAGCGTGGTTGACGAGGTGGTGCAGGTGAGCAATGCCGAGGCTTTTGAAACCGCCCGAAAACTTGCGAACACGGAAGGCATTCTCTGCGGCATTTCTTCGGGTGCGGCAGTGGCTGCTGCTCTGCGTGTTGCCAAAAGGCCGGAGTCCAAAGGGAAATGTATTGTGGTGATTCTGGCCAGCACGGGAGAACGGTATATCAGCACGGAACTGTTTTTATGAAAACTGCGTCGTATGCTGTCCCAGAGAGCGGCTCAGTTTCACAAATTCCTCCACTGTCAGGGTCTCAGCCCGCCGTGATGCATCAATGCCCGCTGCTTCCAGGGAATTGGCCGCGGTATCCGGATGAATATGCAGTTCACTTCCGGCCAGTGCGTTCCGCATCGTTTTTCTTCGCTGTCCAAAGGAAGCCTTGATCACCTTGAACAGGAAATCTTCATCCTCCGCTGGATCATCGGGTTCTTTGAAACGGATTTCCACCACCTCGGAATCCACTTTGGGCACAGGATAAAACATGGCCGCCTTCAGGGTTGCCACTGTGCGGATATCCGAGCAGTAGCGGAGCATCACACTCAGACGCCCGTAATCCCTGCTGCCCGGATGTGCAACCAGTCTCCGGGCCAGTTCCTTCTGAAACATGAGGATGGCGCGGGAGATATATTTCCGGCCTGAAATAAGCTGCACTGCCACCTGTGAGGAAATATTATAGGGAAGATTGCCCATGACCACAATTTTTTCCCGTATCTTCTCAGCGCGGATAAATTCTTCCATGTCAAAGCGGAGAATATCCTGCTTTATCACCTGAACATTGTTCAGGCAGTGCACCTGCAGTTCAGTTTTCAGCAGATCAATAATCCGGCTGTCGGTTTCCATTGCATACACCTGCGCTGCCGCCTTTGCGGCCGGAATGGTGAGCGCACCAAGTCCGGCTCCGATTTCCAGAACAATGTCATGGTCTGAAATTTCTGCACGGTCTGCTATCATTTTTGCCGCGTCCGCGTTCAGAAAATTCTGCCCCAACTGCTTTTTGGGTTTCAGTTCCCAGGCTTTGAGAAGGGTTCCCGGAGATGTCATCTGTGTTTTGCTCCAATTGTTTTTTTCATGTGCAGATACAGTCCTGCTGATGCAGGGATCGGATAAATCTTTTTCAGCTTACGTCATCCCCTCTGATCTGCCGGAGTTCCTCATTGATACTGCCTGCTGCACTCGCAACCTCATCTATGCCCCGCGCCAGTTCCGCAGAAGCTGATGCAATCGCTGCCACGGCAGTCCCCACTTTCTCCGCATCGGATGTAACATCGGAAAAAGCCTGTGCTGTCATGGAAACCAATTCACTGCCTTCTTTGATTCGGCTGACCGTATCTGCAATCAGGCTTTCCGTGTTCTTTGCGGCCTCGGTGGAACGCATGGCCAGATTTCTCACCTCTCCTGCCACAACCGCGAATCCGGCCCCGCTGTTTCCGGCCCTGGCTGCCTCCACTGCTGCATTCAAAGCCAGGAGATTGGTCTGAAATGCAACAGCATCAATGGTTTTGACAATCTGTGAGGTTTCCTCACTTGCATGGGATATTTCCTTCATGGCCCGGGTGAGGCGATTCATGGATTCGTCAGCCTGCCGGATGACCGCAGCGGAAACCTTCATCAGTCGGTCAGCTTCCTCTGCTTTTCCCGCGTTGCTGCGGGTAAGGAGTGACATCTGTGCGAGTGTGACATCAGCCATCCTGCGGATGGTTTTTTCCACACGGAGCAGAACCGATCTGAGATGCTCATTGTATTCCCGAAGCCGGTGTTCGGATTTTCTCTTTCCTTCAAAAACATCAGATACATGCCTGAAAACCGGAAGCCAGGTCTCCGGCATTCCTTTTGCATCCGGAAAAGCAGTCCCTTCGGATGAAATCTGTCTTACCATCGCTTTGGACGGATGAATGAAATATTTTTTGGTAAGCCCGGAGAACACCATCAGAAGAAGACAGATAACTGTAAGCACGGCCAGGATTTCCAGCCCGATTTTTTTTGCAAAGCCTTCCATGACAGAAGTCCGCTGCATGAGAAAAGCCACAGTCCAGGGAGCATTTTTCATTTTTTTCAGTATAATCCTGTGACTGTCCGTATGCAAAATGCGCAGTTCATCTCCCCTGTCTTCATTCAGACTTCGGACACTGTCTTCAGATTTTTCAGGAAGCGCTGCCTGCACACCGGCCACTTCCTTCTGCTGACTCCTGACAATTTCCGGATGGGCCAGCAGTTGCTTTCTGTCATTGAAGATGAACATTTTTCCCTTTTCCGGTTCAAAAACACGGATCTGCGTGTTTAAAAAATCCAGGGTGATGTCAATGGCCACAGTGCCTTTGAATTCATCGGCCTGATATACGGGAGCCGCACAGGTCACCATCAGTCCCTTGCCGTATTCATCCATATAAGCCTCTGTCCAGAATACAGATCGCCCGGGATTTTTTTCCGGAAGTCCCAGTTGGTAAAATTCATGGGTCAGCATTTCATCAGCATATTTGAAATCAGCAGATGAAACCCAGGGATAGATACTGAGAAAACTGTTTTTTGAGGTATAATACACCCAGGGAGCTATGCCCAGCGTATGGAAGCAGTAGCGAAGAAGGGGACTGAGATGGAGACTCATGCTGATTTCATCATAGAAAGCCTTGTTTCTGTTCTGGAAAGTTCCGATACCCGTGAGATTGGCGTTCATGTCTTTTCCCATAATATCCGGGAACCTGTCTCCATGAAAATATGCTCCGTCCTCACTGTCCCCGATATGTTCAAACAGCATATGCCGGTTTTTTCCTCCGGAAGCCATGTGGAAGTAAGCCTCAGCCTGTGTACGGAGAACACTGACATCCGCATGCACTGTTTTCAGAAAATAATCAATATGATCAGCCTGAATGCGGAATCGTTCCTGCAAATGGGAAAAATCCTGGCCGATTTGGGATTGTATATGCAGGTACAGCAAAGAAAACAGTACGATGAACAGAAATAAAAATACAGTGAAGTTCATATAACTGTATCTTCTGAACATCTGCTCCAGGGATGATATTCGGGATATTTCTCTGTCCATTTTCCTTTCCTCCGTGGACGTGAAAACAGATTTTTTTGAAAGTGTGTTCCCCCTGCTCCCACAGGATTGGAGATGCTGCGGTAAAGGAGAAAAATGTAAGTGCAATCCCAACTATCATGCTTTTTTACCAAAACCAAGCGGTTTTTCATTGCAGAAAACGGCAGACCCGATGTCAAAGGGTATTCAGAAAATATTTCAGAGAGATATGCTGAATAATATCTGATTGGAAAAAATATTTTTTGACTTGCAGATCACAACAGCCAAGGCAGATTGTTTGGAAGTGGATCAAACCGGTTCACAGACTGTTTTAATCCCGGGGCAGCGCAGAGTTTCCGCAGAATCGCACAGCGTTTTTTTCTGTGTCAAACCTGAATAAAAAATTGAAAAAATCAAACCGGTTGATCCTTTTGGCATTTTTTGCGGCATAGACGGGTTTGAAACCCGCCACTGTTACCCTGCCTGTGCCTCTGCCCGGTTTTTGAGCAGCAGATGATAAATCAGATCGCAGTACCGATCCATTTTGATCATTTCCTTTCCTGCGACAGAATAACGCCAGAATCCGTAAAGTTTTGTCAGTTTGATGAGTTTGTCACTGTAGAGATCCCAGGTATACTTTTCCCTGACCCGGCGGATGCCGTTTTCAGAGATTTCCTTCCAGTATTCCTTATTCTTCTGGCAGGTCTGCACAAAAGACCAGATGACATCCGCAATGAGTTCCGGCCTGCTGGTGTTCATGAGAAATCCGCTTTTTCCGTTGATGATGATTTCAGACGGGCCGCCGAATTCCGGGCCGAAGGTGGGAAGCCCGGAAAGCATGGCCTCCAGAATGGTCAGTCCGAATGCCTCAAACAGCGCGGGCTGGACAAAAATGCCGCGCTGATCTGCCATAATCCGGTATACCTCGCCGGTGTCTGCCTTGGGAATGCTGGGCAGCCACCGGACTTTGCCGCCAAGTTTCAGTTCCTCAATAAGCTGATAGGCCATGCGGATCTGCTCCTGCTCTTCCCGATCCTGAGACTGCGCAATATGAATTGTGCCTGCGGCAAAAACAAGATTGCAGGATTCCTGCAACTCCTTATGCCTGCCAAAGGCTTCGATGAGACCCGTGATGTTTTTGATCTTGTCAAAACGCGCCATGGTGAAAATCGGGGGTTTTTCCGGATCATCCAGCCACCCGAAAATATCTTCGGATTTATCGTAAAAAAGACGTTTTTTCCAGTGCTGTCCATGATTTTCCGCGCGTTTTTCCCTTTCATGCCAGGGAAAATAATTGTTTTCATCCACACCCGGAGGCACAATATTGAATTTTGGAGTGAAAAGATTCACGCCGCCCACAGCCCGGTAAAGTCCGGGCAGGGTAAAAAACTGATGCGCCTCATACTGTCCGATGGAAGCCTCGGTTCCCGCGATTTCCTGAAAGGTGCTGGCAATGACAAAATCCGCTTTGTTCATGGCGATTATGTCTGCTGTGAACTGCAGGGAAAAATGATAATCCTTTTCCATGCGCTCCCAGTACAGATCCGAAAAAAGGTATTTGGTTTTTTCCAAAGCATGGGCAATGGTGCACTGAATCACATCCATCTGATCCGAAAGCAGGGTGGCCACCAGATTGCCGTCAGAATAATTGCCGATAATCAAATGGGGTTTTCCCTCAAATTCCGCCATGAGTTCCCGGCGGGAATCATAGGCAAAACGATCCAGATAGGGCCAGATGTGAAAGCGGGAAATCCAGTGGCGCACGGTTTCCAGATTCCTGTCTTTGAAAGGAACCCGCAGAATCCAGCAGTTGTTTGTGCGGTGGATTTTTTCCAGCCGCTGATCACAGGTGGTGTTTCCGGCATCAGGAATCAGACGGGTGAGAACCGTGATTTTGGGAACCGCATCAATGCCTGCGAGTTCAAAACGCCGGAGCAGATAACTTTCCAAAGCCCGCACCTGATCCAGAATATAAATCACCTGACCGCCGGTATCCGGTTTTCCCAGCACATTTTCCTGCCCGAACCAGCCGTGGGGGGAGATGATCGCGATTTTGGAGATCATGGGAATGCGGGAAATGAATTTTTCCAGCAGATCACTGTCCGGTTCATTGAAAAGATCCAGCAGCAGTTCCATGGTCTCCAGAATCCGGCCCGCATTTTTGCCCCATCCGCTTTCAAATCCCCTTTTTTTCAGTTTTTCCTCCAGTTCCGAAAAAGGGGTTTCAGGGGCTGTTTCTTTCAGCCAGTTCCGGGTTTTTTCCAGCTCTGCGCCCAGTTCCGCCAGACTGCTGAGAATCGCGCCGTTGACCAGCAGGGAAATGCCGTCAATGGTGTGCATTTTGATAAATTCATACAGGCGCCGGCCCCAGCCTTCTCTGTCCTGAAACAGACTGCTGGAAAGATGTTTGTTGAGAAAACGGATGCCGTTGCCAATGCTTTTGCTGTCGCGCATGATGGGGGAATAATCCGTGAAAGGCATGAAATCAATGGCAAGGGGCGGATGGTGCATCACGGATTTTCCCAGAACAAACAAATCCTTGTATTTGAGATATTCCGCGACCTGAATCTCTTCCATGTAATCCCCGCTGAAACCGAGGCGGTAAAACCGGTATCTGGCAATGGCATGGCGGTGAAGCACCAGAATCTGATCATCGGCCATGAAGATTTCCGGGACCTGGCGCAGGAAACGGGTCATGGAGGAATTTTTTATAAATTCCGGTGATTTGTTTTTTTCTTTGCAGATTTCTCCGAATTTGAGCAGAATATCGTTGCGGAGCAGATATTTGTTTTCCAGATTGCAGATAATAAAGATAAAGTCTTTAAAATCCTGATGTTCGGATTCGTCAATAAGACTGTTCAGGATGTTTTTCATGATTCTCCTTTTCTTTTGGGGTTTAAGCAGGCAGACAAAATTTTTCGTGCATGCAGAAAATCCGGTTTTTCCGAAAAGCCGGATTTTTTGGAAAATCCCGCACCATAAAAGTTATGCTGTCCTGCCTGTTACTGATTTTGCCTTTTCCATAAGTTGATAATGCCGCAGTCCGTCAATGATTCCACCGGCATGGGAGCGGGAGGAAAACCAGATCCGTCTGCGGCCTCTGAGTTTTTCCAGTTCGGGCCGGTAATTGCTTACCACCACGCCCGGACAGGTGCTGCTGGTGAGCATTTCCTCATCATTGCCGGAATCGCCGCAGACCAGAATGTTTTCCAGCGGAATATCCCATTTGTAACTCAGATAGCGCACTGCCCTGCCTTTGGAGGCACGGGCAGGAAGAATGTCAAGATACTTGTCATTGGAATAAATGACATTGCAATGGCATTTGTTCTGAATCAGCACATCACAAACCATGGGAACCCGGTCTTTGGCCGGAGCCATATAATAACTGATTTTGCAGGCACGCTGGGTTTCCTCCTCCTGATACGAAAGAAAGTCATAGGCATCCAGAATGTTTTTGATTTTCTCCCGGTTCCAGCGTTTGGAAATATGGGTCTGCCATCCCCGGTCAGCTACACAGGTTCTGCCATAATAGATTTCCGCACCCACGGAAGTGATAAACAAATCCGGCATCATCAGATCAAGTTCTTTGAAAAGCTGCACTGCGGATTCCAGTGTGCGGCCTGTGGCCACACCAAAGCCCAGAACGTCGCGGTTTTCCCTGAGAATGCCCATAAGTTCTGTCAGAGAGGCATCATCACCGAGCAGGGTGTCATCAATATCCGTGATCAGAAAGGTGCTGAGACGGGTCAGGCGCTCTCCCACAGGATCAGACAGGGCTTTTTTGGAAGCAGGTTCACGGCCTGCTTTTTTGAACTTTTTGATTTCACTGATGTATTTCTGTGCATGGGCATCCCAGTCATAATGTCTGTGAACGCCCCGTATGCCATTGCAGGAAAACTGTTTCCATTTTTCCGGATCCACCAGAATCTCTTTGACGGCCCTGCTGATGGCTGCAGAATCTGTGGGATCTGTGAGCAGACCGTTTTCACAGTTGCGGATAATGTCGCGGGGGCCGCCGTCATTGGTGGCCACAAGGGGCAGACCGCAGGCTGATGCCTCAATCAGGGTCAGACCGAAAGGCTCGGTTAAGGCTGCATTGACAAAAACCCCTTTTTTCTCTGCGGCAATGCGGTAGAGTTCCGGAACTTCGTAGGTGAAATCATGTTTTTTGGGAATGGCCATTTTGCCGTAGAGATCATATTTGTCCATCAGAAGCAGCATTTCGGTCAGTACATCTCTTTCATTGTCTTCCATATCCGCTATGTTTTTCCGTATGCCCGCAAAAATGGCAAGATTGGCAATGGCCTGCAGTTCCTTGTCCTGACCGAATGCCTCAATCAGTCCCCGGATGTTTTTGCGCTTGTCCGCACGGCAGAGCGCAAGAATCAGGGGCTTGTCCGGAGATTTGAAAAAACGCATGAGTTCTTCCACAACCGAGGCATAGGCCATGACCGAGTCTTCGCTCCGATGCTGATCCGGCATCAGATTCCGGTGATAGGGATAAAATTTTTCCAGATCCACACCCGGCGGAATCACAGTGTAGGCAGCCAGTTCCCTGTTGTCATACATGCCATACTGATCCTCGGCTTCCTGATGGGTGCTGGTGACAATGAGATCCGCATGTTTGATGATTTCCTCTTCTGCTGCAATCCGGTGACGGATGAAATACTTTTTCTCTATGTCATCTTCCTTCATGCCCTCGCCAAGGAGACGCTGTTTCTTGACCCGGCCCATGGAATGTCCGGTATAGACAAAGGGTGTGCCAAAGTATTCGGAAAGACAGATGCCCACATATCCGCCATCCGGATAATGGGCATGAATGATGTCCGGATACTGTTTCTGTCTGCGGATAAACTGGATGGTTTTGTCAATATATTCATCCAGATAAGGCCAGAGCAGTTCCTTGCGCATGTATTTTTTTCCCCCGCACTGAATCCGGACAATCCGGCATGTTTCGCTGATCTTTTCCACCGGACGGCTGTAGTCTTCCGAAACCCGTTTGTCCGCAATAAGCCGGGTAAAAAGATCCACCTGTTTCACGTTTTCATGCCGGGCCAGAGCCTGCGCGAGTTCCACCACATATTTGATCTGACCGCCGGTGTCCGCATCCCTGCCCAGTTCCATGTTTTCATGGCGGAGCAGGCCGTGAATGCTGAAAAGCTGGATATAAAAACCTTCTTTCACTGGGAATTCTCCTTTGTCCATTCACTGTAATGTTCATAAAAAGCCGCATCCTCAGGAATGGCTCCGGGAATGCCGCATACGGCTCCGGCAAAGGCACTCGCACGCTTGACAACGGTTCCCGGTTTCCAGCCCTTCAGAAATCCCATTGCCAGTATGGCAGAATACGCGTCACCCGCGCCCACTGTGTCCGTGATCGGAATCTCTTTTCCGGCCGGTTCTGACCAGACCCCGTCTGCGGTGAACAGAGAGCTTCCCTCACTGCCCCGTGTCAGGCAAAGCCAGCGGATGAAATAATTGTGCATCAGGTCTTCAATGAAAAGTCTGTCAGAAGTATCCGCGTGAAACAGGGATTTGAGAAAACCCAGTTCAGCGTCACTGACTTTGAGCACATCGCAGTGAATCAGGGATTTGATGATGCTGTTGTGATCATAGCATTCGGGCCGCAGATTCATGTCATAAAAGCAGAGGGTGTCCGGATTTCTGTTTTCCAGAATTTTCATAAGGGTTTGTGCTCCGTTGGGTGTCCGCTGGATCAGGGTTCCGTAGTAAATAAGCCGGGGAATCCTGTGCAGTTGTGCAGCGATTTCATCCCCAAATTCCATCTCATCATAGGCTGCATCCCTGAGAATGTGAAAATGCGGACTGCCCTGCTCATCAGTTTCCACCAGAACCTGACCGGTCTGCTTTTGGCTGTCTTTCTGGATAAAGGAGGTGTCAAAGCCTTTTTCTTCCAGAAAAGAGAGAATGCGTCTGCCGTTTTCATCATTTCCCACACGGGAAATCAGAATAACCGGAACTCCCAGTGCCCTGAGATGAAAGGCAAAATTGAAGGGTGCTCCGCCCATTCGCCGGTATGTCGGAAAAATGTCATAGAGAATTTCACCAATGCTGAGAATCATTGCCACCTCGCTGCAAAAAAAATTGGTTTCACTGTATTTTGGCATATAAAAACAGCATAAACTTTCAGTCTGTGTCTGCTGCATAAACAGTTTATATACAGGTGCTTAAAATATTTTGATTATCCTGCAATCAATCTGATATAATTCAAATCAGCCACGAATGACACGAATCTTCACGAATTGCACAAGTCATAATTCATGCAATTCGTGGCTGCATGATTGAATCTTCTGTGTAATGGTATATATTTTTTTCCCCTGCACAGCATACCGAGTGCAAAATCTGCGGAAGCAAATTTTGACCATCTGAAATACTGAACAATGAAAAATACTTATATATTCTTATACAACAATTTTTCCATTCTGTCAAATGCGTATATGATATACTGATCCAATTTTGGTTTTCTTTGGCACTTTTTTTGCATAAGCATGTTCA
>CAZDIU010000124.1:0-14045 GCA_964505535.1 uncultured Desulfobacterales bacterium
GATGTCAGATTTCTTTCCTTTGACAGTTTTTCCAAGCGCATGATGAACCACAAAGCAATCAATCCGTGGCGGACTTCAGACAGCCGCAAATACAGGACGGTTGGCTCCATGTGGCTTTCAAGCAGTTTCCGGCGCACGTATGACACCGTTGTCTTTGCACCTTCGGGCGATGTGGATGAAAGGAGATATTACAATATGTTCAGAGGATTTGCAGTTGAACCGAAACCGGGGGACTGGTCCGGACTCCGCGGCCATATAAAAGAAAACATCTGCGGCCGGGATGAAAAACTCTTTGACTATGTAATGGGCTGGATGGCCCGGATTATTCAGAAGCCGGGCGGCAGCCGCCCGGGAACTGCGCTTGTCCTTCGGGGGGCTCAGGGATGCGGAAAAGGCATTCTTGCCAGAAGTCTCGGAAAACTTGTCGGATCGCATTACCGGCATATTCTCCATCTTTCCCACCTTACCGGAAAATTCAACGTCCATTTAAAGGATGCCATTCTTGTTTTCTGTGATGAAATCACATGGGGCGGAGACCGTGCAACAGAAGGCATTCTCAAGGGGCTGATAACAGAACCGTCTGTCCGTGTGGAGCCAAAGGGAAAAGATTCACTTGAGGTTGACAGCCATATAAATGTCATCATTGCCAGCAACAACGACTGGGTTATTCCTGCCGGACTGGAGGAAAGGCGGTTCTGTGTCCTGGATGTCCTTCCGGACAGGATTGGAGATCGGACATATTTCAGTGAAATTTACCGCCAGCTTGAGAATGGCGGGTATGAGGCCATGATGCATGATTTGATGCATTATGATTACTCTGACATTGATCTCAGAACCATTCCCCGGACGTTCGGCCTTTTTGAGCAGATAGTGTCAAGCATGAGTCCCGTTCACAAGTTCTGGTATCAGCGTCTTTGTGACGGTACGATTCTTCTGAGTGATGAATGCTGGGCCTATGAGGTGAACTGCAACACTCTTTACAATGCTTATCTTGATTTCTGCGAAACACTGGGCAGGAGGGGATACAACATAATCAAAAGCCAGTTTTCCATAAAACTGAAAGAAATCTGTCCGTTAGTTCGCACCGTCAAAAAAAGTTCCGGAACTTCAAGAACATATTATTATTCTTTTCCGGGTCTTGCAGAATGCAGGCAGGATTTTGAGAATGCAATAAACTATGCTGTTTTCTGGGAAGCGGAAAGCGTGACGGACGTGACGGACGTAGCGGACATTTACCCGGATTTGCAGCATAAACTGAGAATGTGTCAGACGGACAGTGACGGACAGTGACGGACATTTTCAGACAGAATAATTGTAAAGGTGTCCGTCACTGTCCGTCACCGCCTTTCTGAAATGTGCCGGTAACAACCTGAAAAAATTATAACTGTCCGTCACGTCCGTCACGTCCGTCACTTAAAGGCTGATTCACTGGAAAAAATATGACACACAACCCCCCCCGGGGGTACAGGGAAAGGGCAAGGGTATGGAATTGCGTGAGAAACTTTTAAGATATTTCGGCGATTTTGAGATCGCCTTTTATGCGGATCGCTCTCTCTGGCGCGCTGTGAACGGCCAGCGGCGGGAGTCTTTTCTGCGTGCCAAGAATGCGGAGGGCTGGCATATTTTCATGCGTCCGGCTGCGGAGAGAGAACCTTTTTATCTGCTGGCGGATGATCTCTCTGAGCAGCAGTTTCACCAGCATTCTGATGCGGGTGTGTGGCGTCCGGGCCGGATGGTCGTTGAAACCAGTCCGGGAAATTTTCAGGTCTGGATCCGATCACGGCTTCCGCTGACACCTGATCAGAAACTTCACTGGCTCCGGAAGATGGGATCTGATCCGGGTGCGTATCCGCTGGGGCGCTGGGGCCGGATGCCGGGATTCAGGAACCGGAAGGAAAAATATTTAAAAGATGGCCAATATCCTTTGGCCCGGATTGTCTGGGTTGATTACAGGCGATCCGCTTCTATTCCTGATCCGTCTTCTTCCCGTGACCCTTCCCCTGTACCCCATGATTCCGGGTTTTCGGAGTCCGGTTCGGTGCTTCGGATTCCGGATTTCTCAGGCATGGCTGCCGGGGGGGGTTGTGTGTCTTCATATTCCGCGGGGGAATGCACGCGGGCGGATTATGAATGCGGAGACGACCACCGGACGGATTTCCGTTTCTGTCTGGCGCTGATCCGCAGAGGATTTGAAGATTCGGACATTGAGGGGCGTCTGGTGTCTGAACGGACTGACTGGGAAAATCACAAGGGAGACAGGCGCATGGCTGATTATCTGAAAAGGACACTCAGAAAAGCGAGGATGATATGCAGATGACACTTGAATCTTATTTTGAGGATCGTCTGGGCGACAGCCCGGAGTATACTCCCAAGGAAGTGGCGGCCATGTTCGGCGTTGGGAAAACCACAGTTTATCGTTATATTGAATCCGGACGGCTTCCCGCTGTCCGGCTTTTCGGTTATCGGATCAGCCGTGCAGCAATTTCAGATTTTATAATCAATTCCTCTTTGTTCTGATTTTTCCGGTGGGTGTCGTTGCGACACCCATTTTTTTTGTCCCAGTTTTCCCAATTTTCCCAGTTTTCCCAGTTTTCCCAATTTTCCCATTTTTCCCAATTTTCCTGTTTTAAACAATTTTTATAAGCTAATAACATCACATCTTTTTTGGGGAAAATTTCAATTTTCAGACGGGGGGTGTTTATGGAGTCTTTGCTTATTGATGTTGTCAATTTTTTTGATCAGGAAACAAAGCACAAGAAAGTCAAAATTCGCACTGTTCAGGGGCTTTCATATGGGCGTGTGTTTCATGTTGTTCAGGGAAATTTTCTTAACAAGGTTCCTGTTCAGGGTGGTTTCAACATAAATTTTCTCTGCAATGGCGGCATGTCCAAACGTCTTCGGACGGTTTTTGATCCTGCCGATATTTTTCAGCCTGGGTCGGACAGGAATCAGACTTTGATAGCTGTTCCTGTTTTTTTCTGGAGAAATGAATCTCTGCTCTGGAATTATGAAATTCATCATGAGCAGGATATTGACAGGGCTTTTGACCGCACACAGCAGCCGATTCAGATTTCTTTCAAGGATTTTGACTGCAGAAATTGGGATATGGGCCTTCAGCAGATTCCTGTCTCATTTACGCCGTACCGCTCCAAATATGGCTCCTTCGGAATGAATTATATAGCAGAGAAAGCGGGATCTTTACCTGTTCCCGGTGGTTCCCGGTCTGCTGAAAGGAATCGCAAACTTTCCGGGGTTCAGAATGGTTAATTTTCAAGGTCTTATTGATGCGCTTGTGCAGTTGAATTCAACCATGACCGCATTTCCGGATAATGGCCTGATAATTGTGCGGGCCTTTGCGGGATTGTTTACAGCTTTTCTTGTAATTTTTGCATGCCTTAGAATATAGGAACTGAATATTTCAGAAAGGAGGTGTTATCATGTTTAAGCGTATTGCAGGTTATTTTGCCGCTGTAACAGCTTTGAGCCTTGCCGGATTCAACAGCGTTTTTGCTGCCGGACTTATTGATGCTTCTGCAGTTTCTTCAGCACAGACGGATATTCTGGCGGATATTGCTGTAGTGGCCGGAGTTGTTATTACGGTTTGTCTTGCCATTGTCGGCTTCCATTGGGCAAGACGTGCTCTTGGCAAAGGCGGAGCATAAATTTTTAGCTTTATACAGGGGCCGGGGGAAACCCCGGCTTTTTTTATGTCCAAACTTACTCTTTATACAGGCTTTTTTTTCATCATTCTTTCAGGATTTGCTTTTGCAGATGTTCCTGCTGAGAGTGAAGGACGTATTTTAGGCAATGGATCTTTAGTCGATGTGATTAAGGTATTTTGCTCTGAAGGGGAAGCCAATTCAGCCGCTTTGGCAAGGCATGAACCAAATTATAATGGGGCTGGTTCATCGCCTTACAACTGCTGGAAATATATCAGATATAAATCCGGAACTACTATTGTTTATACTTACTGGTTTCCGGCTTATACTGAGAATATTTCTTCTTATTGCCAGAATGATTATGACTCTGCAGGGTGCGGCAACCAGTGCCAATCCTTTGACATGACTTTTTCTGTCGCTTCGGGTGGCAGTATATCAGGCAATTCCTATGGCGTTTCCATTAATTGCGGCCCTGGTATGGCAGGATCAGATCCCCGGTGCAGTTCCTCATGCGGTCAACCGTGCAGTGAGTCCGGATTTTCTGCTATTGCAAATCCCGCTCCCGGCTATGTCTTCGATTCTTGGCAGTGTTCCGGGGTTGGTTTTGATTCTTCTGCAACGGCTGGTATTTCCGGATCTGTGGACAGTTCCTGCGCCGGTCATTGCACGGCTGCTTTCAAGGTGGATGATTCACGATGCACCATTACCTATGCTGCAGTTGGTGACGGTTTGGTAAACGGCAAGACTTCCGGCACAATCAACAACTGTTCCGCAACTCTTTCTGCCAGTTCAGAGGACAGTCTTTTTACTCTCTGGTCTTATCTTGATAATGCTGCCTGCTGGGATATTACAGAATCTGCAAAAACAGATACATCCGGCACTATATCCCTGACCAACAAAGATCCTGCCGGTGATTGCACTGAAATTACTGTTACGGCTTTTTTCTCAGGCACTCCGCCAGTTCAGGGCGATTACTGTTATATCCCGTTGACACTTAAATGTGACGGCCATGTCATATATCAGGTTCTTGAACATCAGGACGGAACAAAGAAAGCTTTCGGATCCTCATCTGATATGAGGGAATATAATTTAAATCCTTCAACTTATAAACAGAATCATAATTATGCAGACTGTAATCTTGCTGAAATTCCAAGACCTGCTGATCCTGTGCGATATACCACTTGGTACGGGACGGAAACTGTAATGAATGAAAATCTCTGGAATAAAAATTGTAACGAAATTGCAGATCAGATTTGTTATGACTATGATGGTAAGATAAGCGGTTCCGGTGATGTCTGCCTTGATTCAACTGATGTTGTTTCTGAAGAAAGAGATACTGATGGGGATGGCATACCCGATTCTGAAGATGATGATGATGATAATGATGGCATACCCGATTCGGAAGATGACGATGACGATGGGGATGGCATTCCGGATGCTGATGATCCTGATCATCCGGATAATGCAGGGGAAACCTGTTTTGATTGCCAGCAGGCAAAAGATGGAAAAACAAATCTTGAAACGCTTACAACAGATGAAGGTGTCAAATCAAAATTGTCCGGATTTGGTGTTACAGATTATACTGAGGAAGAAAAGAAAGCTATTGAAAACAAAAAAAATATTGCTTCAGGCAAAAAGATAGCAGAGGATGGAACGGTTGAGGAGGAAGTCCCTGAAATTATTGATTACGGCCTTAAGCCTCAGATTCAGTCTTCTTCCGGTGAATGCTCTTTCCGTCTGAATCTCAGTTCAGGCAGTTATACCCTTGATCTTTGTGAATATCAGAGCGATTTTGAAATGGCCGGAGATATTCTTTATGGGATAGCTCTTATTATATCAATTTTGATTGTTCTTACTGCATAGGAGCCAGTTATGTTTTTTGAGGTGATTGATCTGACGAATGATCCGATTTTCAATTATTTTTTTTCTCTGGTTTTCTGGCCCGGTCTTGTGATTATCCATTTCCGGATTCTTTTTGATCTTATCGGGAGGGCGTGATGCCTGTATTTGATTTGGCGGAAATTCTTGTATTTGTTGGAAATCTGCTAAGAGAAGCATTTAAGTTTGTGATTCTTAAGATGGTTTTGATTTCCGCTGCAATGCTGATTCTTCCCTGGTGCATTCAGCAGGGTTGGGAATTGATTACGGCAGCCGTTTCTTCTTTGGTTTCAACTGCTTTGAATTCACAGACCGGATTCCAGAAAAGTCCTGTTCTTATGGCAACGGGTTTTATGGGGTTTCTTTTTGAATGCTTCCGTCTGTCAGAAGTTTTTTCAACCATTTTTTCAGGTTGCCTTATAGCCTTTACGATTCGGAGAATTAAAATCTGATGCCTGTCCGCCTTATCACCGGAAAATCAGGAAGCGGGAAAAGTCTTTTCATGCTTCATCAGGTGTGCACCCGTTTTTTTGATTATGACAAAGAAAAACAGATTTTCACTCCCAAGTTTTCAAATATACTGATTATTACAAACATAGACGGATTCTCTCAGGACATTCCCCATTTGAATCTGCAGGAGCAGATTGAATACATCAATTTCCGCAAAATGTGCCATGAAATAAAAAAGCTTATTCTGGGCGGACGCTGTCCTGAAACGCTGGTTGGCTACACTGCGGAAAAGATGGACTGGTACATCAATGAATATCAGTTTGAGGGCGTTCGCAAGCTGCCGGGCGTTCTGCGTGATTATTACATTGAAGAAAGAAAAGAGATTGAGTCCGATCACTTTTTCCGGAACAAAACACAGTCTGTTTATCTGCAAAGTCATCTTGCAGGTAAAAAAATTATTTATCTGATAGATGAGGCGCAGCGGTATTTTCCGGTAGGATTTAAAGACAGGGATGCCTGCTTTTTCTTTGAATACCACAGACACTACGGGGTTGAGGTTTTCATGGCAACGCAGCACCGCAATTTTTTAAGCCGCGGCATAAGGGATAATATTGAGGTTGAGTATTCTTCCGTCCGAAAAAGTCTTACATCAGGAAAATTTTATATATACAACGTTTTATATGACGGTGTGAAGGGCGGGGTTCAATATCTTCGCAATCCCCGAAGATATTATTCTCTTTATACCTCTGCATTTTCACACAGTGAAGTTAAGGAAAAGAATTATCTTTTTCGCATTTTGATCTTTTCTTCTCTCGGCTTGGTGCTGGCTGTCGGTGCAATCACTTATCGTTTTCTTTTTTCAGGCAGATTTTCCTCTCCTTCCGCAAAGCAGGTTTCGTCCGTTTCTCCGTCATCATCCTCAGCCGGGGTTTCCGGATCCAATTCTTTGCTTGCGTCATCAGGCAAGTCTGCGCCTTCATCTTCCGACAATTCCAAGTCTTCAGCGCCTGCTGTTCCTGTTCTGGAGTGGCAGCAGGTGCAGACCTACTGCATTGATAGCCAGTGTTTTTTTCTTTCTGATGCCGGATTTGTTCCTGTTCCTCCGGGTCATAGGAAAATTGGAAATTCTTTTTATCTTTATCTTCCTGTAAAGCCCAAGTCTGACGAAAGATCAGAAAGGCATATGAGAGCAGATTCTGACAATGACAATGTTTTGGTCATGGGAAAGAGGAGAGATACATGATCCCCACAGAAATTTATTTTGACCATACCGGATTGGCTTTTTTTATGGGATTTTTTATTTATATCGCTTTTCTTAAGTTCGCTGTGAGAAAGCTGAAGCGCATTATGGGGGCTTGATGGCCGGGGAGGTGATTATGTGATAACGGGTGCTCTTTTAAATCTTTTGCAGACAACAAAAGCGGATATCCTTTCTGACATAGCTTATATTGGAGGGGCTGTTGTTGTAATTTCGCTTTCCTTAATGAGTTTATACTGGATTTACCGTGTTTTTCAGATTGCCGAGCTTCAGAATTTAGAAATGGCAGATGATGGTTTTCATAGTTCCCGTTCTGATTTTATTGAAGATTCTGAAATTTCTGATCTTAAAATGGAAAATGATGATCTTAACGGGGCTGAGGTTCATGAAAGTGATTCTGAGTCCCAAAGGGAAGATTTCATCTGGGAGTCCGAGGTTTCTGAGCTTCGCATGGAAAGCGATTCTTTTGAAATTCAGGAAAATGATTCTGAGTCCCAAAGGGAAGATTTCATATGGGAGGAGGAGCTTTCTGATCTTCGTGTGGAAAGTGATTCCGTTTCTTTTGAGGATGAACAGCCTTTGGAATCCTATTATGATTCCCCGGAATATTCCGGATTTGAGGAGCCGGAATATGCTTAGCGTTCCCCGATCGTGTTTTTTGTCATAAGCGCAGTGGGTGTGCGTGCGTGAATACCTGGAACGCCGCACACCCACTAAGCGTTTTTGCGATGTAACTTCCCGCGTTATGCTTTACGGGTGCCTTTCGTCACAGCGCGGCAACGGCCATGCTTGAAAGCGGAACAGATCTTGGTTCAGTCATACAAAAAGTACTGTTTTTTTACTTTCGGGACTTTAATTTTTTGTTATACTTTGGGAGGTGATATTATTGATAGATTCTTCAATGGCCGATGTGGTTAAATTTGAAATTTTGGGAGATATTGGCGTTATTGCGATGCTTGTCTTTGCTGTCCTTTTGCTTTTGTTCGCTTTTTATTAGGTCAAACGGGTTTTGTCTCGTGGCGGAGAGGAATCTCGGGTTACTTATTATCCTTATCAAGGCAAGGGCCCAGATGATCCTTTTTGATGTGTACGTCTTTTGTACGTCTTTTTACTGTTGAAAAACCAATAAAAAAAGGTTAAGGAATCACCTTAACCTTTTGATTTCTGTGGCGCGCCCGGCACGATTCGAACGTGCGGCCTACGGATTAGAAGTCCGTTGCTCTATCCAGCTGAGCTACGGGCGCATAACAAAAACAGGCTGTCTATACCACATGCCTGAGCGTTTGTCCAGAGTTTCATAAAAATATTTCACTTTTCTGTCACTCTTGGATACAGTGCATGTGTCCGGTGAAAATCATTTTCCGAAAGCCGCCGGATAAGAAAACCGGAGTGCAGAAACCATTTTTTTCACCTCTCAACTCCCTGACAATTTTCATATTCCCCTGCAAATCAGGAGGAATGGATGTTTATATAATGAATTTCTTGAACTTTTGATCTTTTCTGTGTTATAATAATAAATGTTGGTTTTGGAAACAAAATCCGCATGACAGACAAATGCCTCCGGCAGGGCGGCAACCCATACAATCCCTGCTTATTTCAATGTGTGGCCCCCGGACAGATCGGGATGGTCTGTGAAATTCCCGGAAGCCTGGGCAGAAGCCGGGCAGGGAAGCAAAGGAAAGACGAAAAGAGATTATGGTACAGAAAAAGAAAAAAAAAATGGTTATCGATCCGGATGATCCGGAAGTTTCCGAAAGTGCTGTGGATAAATCCCTTGTCAAATTTGATCCCCTCCAGCGCTATCTGGCCGAGGTCAGTCAGTACAGCCTGCTCACGCGGGAGAAGGAAAGGGAACTGGCTGTCAAGGTCTTTGAATATGAGGATCCGGACGCAGCCTATGCGCTGGTCACATCCAACCTGCGGCTGGTGGTGAAAATCGCTTTGGAATTCCAGCGGATATGGATGCAGAACCTGCTGGATCTGATCCAGGAGGGAAATATCGGACTGATGCAGGCCGTGCGGAAATTTGATCCCTATAAAAATGTGAAATTCTCCTATTATGCGTCTTTCTGGATCAAGGCATATATTTTGAAATTCATCATGGACAACTGGCGACTGGTGAAAATCGGCACCACCCAGGGACAGCGCAAACTTTTTTTCAAACTGAAAAAGGAAAAGCAGAAACTTATTGACCAGGGATTTGATCCGAAACCCAAACTGCTTTCGGAAAAACTGGGCGTATCTGAGCGTGAAATCATTGACATGGATCAGCGTCTGGACGGATGGGATGTCTCCCTGGATGCGCCCCTGAAAGAGGATTCGGACACGGAACGCATCGAATTTCTGAGCACAGGCGCGGAATCCGCGGAAGACCGGGTTGCACGCAAGGAAATGGAATTGCTGCTGCACAACAAGATTGCTGAATTCAGAGACAGACTCAGCGACAGGGAGCTGGAGATATTCGATCTCCGAATCTTTTCGGACAATCCGGTAACTCTTCAGGAAATCGGGGATCGCTACAGCATTTCCAGAGAGAGGGTGCGGCAGGTGGAAAAAAATGTCATCAAAAAGATGCGGGAGTTTTTTAAACGGGAAATCGTTGACTTTGATACATTTGCAGGCGATATTTATGCATAATACATTGATTTGGAAAAGATTTTATTTCTTCGGTCTTTCGTTTTCAGTTCTTGTGGCCGCTGCTTTTTTTATCAGCGCGTGCGCATCCGATGTGCGGGATACCCTGCCGGAAACACCTGCGCCTGCGCCTGTGGAGCATGAAAACGGAGACCGCTATTATTACTATATTGAATCCCAGATCAGCCGACGCTCCGGGGATATGGATCGGGCGATCATGTTTTTGGAAAAAGTCATAGAAAGAGATCCGTCTGTTTCCGGGCTGAAAAAAGAGCTGGCCGATCTGTTCATACAGCAGCGCAGCAATGAAAACGCATTGAAAATTCTTGAAGAAACACTGAAAGAGGAACCGGATGATGTGGAAAGTCTGAGCCTGTACGCCCGGCTGAAACAGAGTATGCAGCATACGGAAGAAGCCAAAAGAGCCTATGAAAAGGTGCTGGATATCGATCCGCAGCAGCAGGAGATTTATCTGCGTCTGGGGGCTGTGTATATGGAGGAAGGCGACACGGACAGCGCATTTGGGGTATACCGTCAACTGGTGCAGAACTTCCCTGATGCGTATGCCGGATATTTTTTCCTGGGAAAGATTCACCTTGAGCGGGGAGAACTGAAAAAAGCGGAAAAAGCCTTTCAGAAAACACTGGAACTGGAACCGGGGCTGGAAGAGCCCCGCTTTGAACTGCTCAGTATCTATGAATCCCGAGGGGAAGATGAAAAGATAATTCATCTCTACAGAGAGATTCTTGCCCAGTCCCCGGATAATGTTCGCGCCTCCATGGGACTTGCATCTTATTATTACAATTCCGGAAAACTGAAAAGTGCAGAAAAAATCCTCAAAGAGCTGGGAGAACAGAATCGGGAGAATCCGGAAATCGCTCGAACCCTGATTCGGCTGTATATTGAAACGAAAAAATATGCGGCAGCCATCATTATTATAGAGGGGATGCTGAAAGGCGCTCCGGCAGATTCCGATCTTCATTATATTGCCGGGGTCGCGTTTGACGGGATGGGGGATGGAGAAATGACCCTGCGGCATCTGCTGGCAGTCAGGCAGGATTCCCGTTTTTATCAGAATGCGGCTGTTCATATCGCATTTATTTATCAGGAACGCGGGGAAGTGGAAAAGGCCATCGCGTTTTTAAAGAATGTGATCCGGAATGTGCCGGACAATCCGGAATTCATGATGTACCTGGGATCTTTTTATGAAGAGGCCGAGAATTATGAAAACGCCGAGGATATTCTGAAAAAAGGCATTGAACTGGACCCGGAGAACACCCGGCTGTGGTTCCGTCTGGGGGTGATCTATGACAAATGGAACCGAAAATCGGACTGCATTGAAATTATGAAAAAAGTGATCAGCATGGAGCCGGAAAACGCCAATGCCCTGAATTACCTGGGATACACCTATGCGGAAATGGGAGTCAAGCTGGATGAGGCCGAGCAGCTGATCCGGGAGGCATTGAAACACAGGCCGGATGACGGGTATATCATTGACAGTCTGGGCTGGGTATTCTACCGGAAAGGGGATTATCCGCAGGCCCTGATCCATCTGAAAAGAGCAGTGGAACTGGTGCCGGATGATCCGGTGATACTGGAACATATGGGGGATGTGCACCTGAAACTGGGTGATAAGGAAAAGGCCTTGGAATTTTACAAAAAATCTTTGATGAAACGGGAAGATGATGATAAGGGCAAGACTGAGATGGAACAGAAAATCCGGGAACTGGGCGGGGAACAAAATGGATGATCGGCATTGGAACCTGGCATCAGCTTTCCGGTTTCTGTGGATGGGATCCCTGCTGATTCTGTTTGTGTCATGTTCCGGCCTGGGCGGAAAGATAATGCCGCCTCCCACAGTTTCTCCCGAAGCCCAGCACCGGCTCTCCATGCTGGAAAATCACAACCGGGGACTTGGCACCTTCAAGGGGATGGGAAGTTTCCGCCTGGAAAATGAGGAGGGACTCCGCAATGCCCGCGTGGCATGGATCGGAGCGGATTTTCGGAAACTGCGTATACAGGTGATGGACATATCAGGGATTCCAATCATGAGCATCGCTGCAGACGGGGATTATTTCTACGCGTTATCCCACAGGGAAAACCGTTTTTACAAAACCCGGACATCCGATCCGGGGCTGGAAAGAGCCATCGGGATTCCCATGAAAACCCGCGAGGCAATCCAGATTCTTACGGGCCGCGTCCCCATTCGGGGGCATGATTCAGCAATGGTTGTCCAGAATGAAAAAGGAGAAGGAGATATTCTGGTACTGACCAGCCGATGGGGAAGAGTGCTGGAAAAGATTTTTTTTGACAAAGACAGAAAAACCGTTCTGCACATGGAAATGTATGATTCCATGGGAAATCCTGTTTACCAGGCCCAATTTGGAGATATACGGGATGTGGAGAATTACCGGCTTCCCTTTGATGTCAGGATAATGGGTGAGAATGTGCATTTTCACCTGCAGATCGAAAGATCCTGGGCTGATATGCCGGTTTCCTCCCCGGTTTTTGTGATCGAGGATCCGGAAAAGCGGGAATGATGATTGTCTGCAAATCAGTGCATGAACAGTGTCTGCAAACAAAGAGAAAGCTGTGATTCCCGCATCAGATCAGGAAGAGGGCATTCAAGTTCTTTTTTCGACAGTGGGTCAAATCCGTTGATTCCTGATTCATAATCTGGTAGTGGGACTTTTTATGCTGATTTTTTTAATTTATAATTCAATATATTATTTAGAATCAGTATAAGCAGTATTATGGATGTATCACCAGCCCTTTCAAGGTGGTTTTAAGCTGAATTTAAAAGTAATTTGAAAACAGAAACATGTGGTGTATTTTTATCAAATTTTACAACCGGTTTTTCTTTTTTTGTCCCCCGTCTGTTTTTTTTAAAATGCCTTAAATTAATTTGTTTGGACAATAACATTAATAAAACTGTCATTTCCGCACATCTGATATTCCGGAAAATTCCCCATTCTTTATAATCAACCGCAATAATCATACCATCATAAACTGCTGAAATATCCTGCGCAATATAATATTCAGAAATTTCATCCTTAATATTTGTATCAGAATGGGCGGATCTCAATGATGCCATGATGACTGCATAAATGTTGAATGCCACCAAAGCAATGCAAAATCCGAAAAGGGCTGCTTTCGGATAACCCAATGAACTGATTTCACCGTTGAAATGTGCTTCAGGCCGCTGAAATGCAGTTTCAGTTCCCCATCTTTTCTTATATATTTCAGCAGCAGTGACCGCATCTGCTGTTTCTTCAGGAATATTGGTGACAATCTGAATTTCACTGTCATTGTTCCGCGTCCTTCTGTTCAGTCTGACAGTAATGAGGCGTGCATTGTAAATTTCATTATTTGAAGATGTTAAACTTATTTTTCGTTCATAAATTTTTCCTGATTCGTTTTCACCTGCAAATTTTTCCCCACTGAGATTTTCAACAGGAAGCAGCCGGTGCCGGCGAATGACAGACATCGCTTTTTTTTGTTGATGCCAAAAAGAAAATCCTGTGTGCAGAAATTGCGATCAGCAATCCGGCAGTCATTTTTTTATTATTTTTTTCAATATATTATCTAATAACAGGCGTTCCTGTGCATGACCGTCTTCACACGGAAAAACATCAGCAGCCAGTTCTGTCTGCGGATCAAAAACAACCAGTGATTTGCCGGGTAACGCGGCTGATTTTGTATTGCGCAGCGGTTTAATGCGGTGTTCAACTGCTGCAATGCAGTTCCCATCAAGTAATTTTATTTGGCAACCGGGCAGCCACGCTGGATTTTCAGCTTTCATTTTTTTAATTAAATCAGATGATTCAGCAGAAATATGCCTGACCAGTGCGGCTGAAGTTGATGATTCTGTTCCATTAATTTTATTGTACAAAGAAGTCAGTGACACATTAATATGTTCAGCCTTCCGGTAAGCTGAACTGATATTTCTTCTGCTTTGGCAACCGACTTCCAGCATAACAGCAACTGCTGATGAAAACAGTAAATTTCTGGTATATTGCACACCGCTGTTCTTCTCGAATCATTCATTTAATCTGTCCTCATTCAGCAAATATTCGAGCAGTCCCTGAACCATTACAGTGACAGGACTTTTGTCAACAAATTTCTGCAGAATATCACCAAATATTTTTGTACTCATGGCTGAAATT
>CAZDIU010000125.1:0-14024 GCA_964505535.1 uncultured Desulfobacterales bacterium
AGGATTCTTTCATCTTCATAAATTCTTTTCCAAATAATATTCGGATAGGTTCATACAAATCAGGATAACATTCCATACCGAATATTATCTTAATCCAAAATAATCCGCAAAAATTTTTTACCATATCACAGAACAGGAGTCAACAGCATACGCTTATTCCGGTTCAGAAAAAAACGTATTTTTAAAATTGAATTTAATGGATTGAAATATAGAAATATTTTTCATTTATCATCAGCCTTAAAAATATTTCTGATTGTTTTTCCATAATGTGGCATAATTTGTGCATTTTCTGCATAATATGACAAATTGCAATATTATAAAGATCAGGATAATATGCCTGTCGTTCCTGAAAAAATTCAGACATGTTTCAAGAATATTCTGAAAAAATCCGCTCCTGTTCCGTATCAGTCTTATTGTGGCAATTTTCCATTGAAAATATGCCTGTCATTCCCTTCCTGAGAGGGGATAAAGGGGGTGTGTCCTGTAATGGGGAAAAGACACAGCCCTGCCCCTCTCAGAAGGCAGGGCTATCAAATTCTGTGGCAACTAACTGAAATCATTATTCCCATTTCTGCAAAGGGGGAAGCAGTGGGGTTTCTTCACAACTGCCTGAAAATCCCCCTTAATCCCCCTTTAAAAAAGGGGGAAACCCGGAACAGAACTTAACAGCCCTGCTCTCAGGAGGGGATTTTCTGAAATCTGTATCAAATCAATGGCGAATTGGTATTGTTGGGACTTTTTTGTCATAAACACCTGCATCCGGTATCAGAAAAGTCTGCTCTGTTATGTCAGAAAACTTCAGGAAAAAAATTGCTGAAAAATTTTCAGATGAAACAGGCATTCCAGGCAGAAGCGGAGAGTAACCCGTCTTTTCAGCACAGAGGGCTGCAAAAAGTGGACACATGTTTTTCCGTGCCCACCTTGTTCATCTGACACTCAGGAAAAAAATCCGAACCTGTTCATTTGCAAAAATCACCCAAACACAGCACAAAGATCACAAAATATTGTATCCCCCCAGTTTTGTTTTGACAACGCGCTGCCAAATTTTTAAAATGCAAAAATCGGCAGCAGGTTCCAAATCCCCAACTAAGCAAATGCACATGAACCATAAACCGGAAGAACATTATGACCGACAGTCCCCGCAAAACAGCCCTTGCCATTCTGCTCACAGTGGAGCAGGAGCGCAAAACCCTTGACAGTGTGCTGGATCAGATTTTTGCTGACCAGCCTTTTGACAAAAGAGACCGTTCCTTCATCTATGCACTGGTCTACGGTGTGCTGCGATGGCGGGAACGTCTGGATTATGTCATTGCCCGTTTTTCCAAAAGCGGCATGGACAGAATCCGGCCAGACATTCTCAACATCCTGCGCATGGGGCTTTTTCAGATGCTGCACATGGACAGAATTCCGCCATCAGCGGCTGTGAACACTTCCGTGAATCTGGCAAAGGAAAGCGGCGCGGATTCCTATGTCAGCGGATTTGTCAACGGACTGCTGCGCAATGTCAGCCGGAATCAGGAAAACATTGCCTTTCCCAATCCGGAAAAAGAACCGCTTTCCGCTCTGAGCATAGGCCAGTCCTTTCCGCGCTGGCTTGCGGAGCGGTGGATCAGAAGATTCGGATATGAGGAAAGCCGGCGCATCTGTCAGGCACTCAATACTCCTGCGCCTCTGAGCATCCGCACCAATACGCTGAAAATCACGCGGGAAGAACTCATGGATTTGCTGCGATCCGAAGTGGAACAGGCGGAACCCTCGATTTCCACGGCAGAAGGCATTCTCCTGTCCGGACAGATGCGGTCCGTGCCGGAAATCAAAGCCTTTGAGCCGGGTTATTTTCAGGTGCAGGATGAAGCCGCGCAACTGGTCACCTGTATGCTCAATCCCCAGCCCGGTGAGCAGATTCTGGATGCGTGCGCGGGACTGGGCGGAAAAACCGGGCATATCGCGCAGAGGATGGAAAATCAGGGAAAAATTCTTGCAATGGACAGCAGCGGGGAAAAACTGGACACCCTGAAAAATGAAATGCAGCGGCTGGGCGTGTCCATTGTCTCGGTCTGCCAATATGATCTGAACACAAAACCGGAGCCTGAAAAGTTCGGCACTTTTGACCGGGTGCTTCTGGACGCGCCCTGTTCCGGGATGGGCGTAATCCGCCGCAATCCGGACACCAAATGGTCAGTGTCAGAAAAAGATTTGGCACGGTACAAAAAACGGCAAATCCGTTTTCTGGATCATCTGGCTGATTTGGTAAAACCCGATGGGCTGCTTGTGTAT
The DNA here is from genome assembly GCA_964505535.1 of uncultured Desulfobacterales bacterium. Taxonomy (GTDB): domain Bacteria; phylum Desulfobacterota; class Desulfobacteria; order Desulfobacterales; family Desulfococcaceae; genus JAABRU01. Next base: position 2,278 of record CAZDIU010000125.1, read on the forward strand.
GCCGTATGCACAACAGAACCGGAGGAAAATGAGGAAGTGGCATACGCATTTCTGAAAAACCATGCACAGTTTCATGTGGAGAAAAATCTGCCCGGACTGCCGGAAAATGCCCGCTCCCTTGTCACTCCGGAAGGATATCTTCGCACTTTTCCCCATGTTCACCATACAGACGGATTTTTTTCTGTGTGCTTCCGGCGCAGAAATTAAGCTGATGCCTGAATGGACTGTCAAATAAATGTTTTTAGATTTGGGGATTTGAAAATTTCTGACATGCCGGTTTCAGTGTCGGTTCCCTGACACCCGAAACCTGACACCTGAACATAAATGCAAAGAAATTTATTTTATAATCCAACTGGTTAGATGGTATCAAAAAAACTGTTCACCTTTCCTTCGGTTCCGCAGTAAAGACAGCGGTTCTGGTTTTTGTTCATGATGCGTCCGCACTGGGGACAGGTTTCGGTTTTTTCATCTGTCACTTTCAGTTCCCCAATGCGTCTGATCAGCATGTCTTCCGTAAGTTCCGGATGCTGCTGACGGATGAAAGTCCAGAGCGCCTCGCAGACCAGAGACAGTTTTTCCACCTTCTGCTTGAGTTTTTCATACTCCTGCTCTTCTGATTTTGCCTCCAGCAGCCGCATCTTGGCCTCAAAATCCGCATCCATTCCAAATCTCCCTTTTGATCGTGAACTTTTTATGAACAGCCCCATCTCTGTCTCCGATTTTCATCTGCTGTCATCCCAAAATCACTCTTGCCCCTTTCTCACCCAGGAAACCGCATAACGCATCAGTTCTGCTGCATTTTTCAGATTCAGTTTTTCCTTGATTCTTTCCCGGTAGGTGCTGATGGTTTTGACACTCAGATTCAGTTTTTCAGCCACTTCTTTGGTGGTATACCCTTCGCCCATGAGTTGCAGCACTTCCATTTCCCGGTTGGTCAGAATATCCACAGGGGAACCGCCTGCCTCGGGCTGCCCCTGTGTGAACTTGCTGAGAAGGCTTTCCATGAATTTTTCGCTGGCATAGGTTTTTCCGCCCAGCACACAGCGGATGGCCCTGACAATGGATTCGGATGCAGACTGTTTCATGATGTATCCCTTTGCGCCTGCATGAAAGGCCCGTTCCGCATACAGCGATTCATCGTGCATGGAAAGCACCAGCACAGGCATGGTTTTGAAATCCCTGCTGATGTCGCGGATAAGTTCAATGCCGTTTCTGCCTTTGAGGGAAATATCCACAATGACCATATCCGGTTTCAGTTTCTGTATTTTCTCCCATCCGGATGTAATATCATCAGCCTCGGCGCATATGCACAGATCCTCCTCCTGATTGATGAGTTCCTTCATCCCCAGACGGAAAATCGGATGATCCTCCACAATCATAATCCGTGTTTTGCACCGGGCTGCACCTTCTGATCTGCTCTCTGTCATACATATATCTCCCCGTGTATCTGATTTGCCGGAGCGGTTTTGAAGGAAAGGCTCACAGTGGTTCCGCCTCTGCTGTTGGTCTGTATGTCAAAGGATGCACCGATTTTTTTGGCCCGGAAATTCATGATGCGCAGTCCCATTCCCCGGCTTGCATTCACATCTGATATGCCTGTGCCGTCATCAATGATTCGCAGAAACACAGACTGATCTGTGACATACAGTTCAATGGAAATGCGCGAAGCCCTGCCATGCTTGATGGCATTGTAAACAGCCTCCTGCGTGATATAAAACAGATGAATGGCATCTGTGCTTCTGGAAAAGACGACAGGCCGGTTATAGCGGAATTCGCAGAGAATGCCAAACACATACTGGGTATTTCCTGCCAGTTCCTCCAAAGAGGATTCAAATCCATGCTCCACCAGATGAACCGGACAAAGCCCCCGCGCCATTGCCCTGGTTTTGCGGATCGCGTCTTTGATCAGATTCCGGATACTGTCTGCGGCTGCCGCTTCCGGGCTGGAGGTGCGCTCCAGTTTCTGCTGCAATACTTTGATCAGCACCTCAATGCCGATGAGATGGGGACAGAGATCATCATGCAGATCCTGACCGATTTTCTGCCGCTCCTTTTCTCCGATGTCCAGAATCCGTTCCTCCAGACGCCGGATTTCCGTAATATCCTCCAATGTCGCCAGAATGCAGCGCTCATTCCACAGTTCAATGAAATCCGCTGAAATCAGCGCGAGCCGTTTTTCCCCTTTCTTGGAGACAAATCCGGTTTCATAATTGCGGAGTTTTCCGTTTTTCTCCAGACTGGCAAACATGGCCTCCTGCTCATCCGGATGCTGGAGAAACGTGATTTCTGAAAAAGATTTTTCCCTCAGATCAGTCTCAGATGCGCCCACTGCCTTGAGAAAACTGGCATTGACATTGATCACGCGACGATCCGTCCATGAAATGATGGCAAGTCCGTTGGGACTGAGACTGAAGGCTTTGGAAAACATTTCCTCAGACAGGCGCAGGGCAAGTTCTGCCTGCCTGCGTTCGCTGATTTCTGCCCGGAGATTGCTGCTGTAGGTTTCCAGACGATCCATAAATGCGTTGAAATACCCGGCAAGCTGTCCGGCCTCATCGCGGGATCGGGGTGCAATCCGCACCGTGAAATCCCCGGCAGGCACAGAGGAAAAGCGTTTCATCAGCTCCCGGAGCGGTTCTGTGATGGATTCGCTGATGTGCAGGGACATGAAAAAGAGCAGCACAAGGGAAATCATCAGGGTGATGAAAATCGTGTTCCGGATCATGCGCAGCGGCGTGTAGAGTTCATCCAGATAACTGGAAGACGCCACAATCCAGTCAAATTCCGGAATATGGTTGAAGATGACCAGTTTCTCACGGGGATAAATTTCTTCCGGATTTTTCCAGAAATAGAAAATTTTTCCGTTTTTCTGCTTCACAATTTCCTGAACAAAAAAACGGTTTCCCGCATCTTTCTCTCCCATGACATTTTCCCCTTCCAGCTTGGGGTGAATGATCAGATTTCCTTTTAGATCCATGACATAGGAATAACCGGTTTTTCCGAACTGAAGGGAAAGAACACTTTCCCGGAAATCATCCACCTTGACCAGTTCACTGAATTCCTCCCGGTATGCCGTGACCGAAATGATCCAGTCCCAGGGCTCAAACCAGGTCATATACAGGGCTTTGGACCGTTCATGGGATTCTCCGGGATTTTTCCATTCATATTCCAGATAGCCGTTTTTGCGCATCCGCTGCTCTCTGGCAAAACCGTATTCGGAAATATCCGCGCCCACCAGTGCACTTTTCGGATGAACCCGGAGAATGCTGGTGCTGTCAATGCAGTAGATGTATCCGGATTTTCCGATCTGCTGGTTGAGAAGCACCTGAGCGGCCCGAATCCGGGCTTCCTCTTCCGAGAGTATTCCCTCTTTGTACTGCAGATGAAAAAATTCTGCAATATCCCGGTTTTTTTCCGATACCGCGCGCAGATAGTTCTTGAGGGAAACCGCTGCAGAAGTCCTGACCATGTTCAGGATCGCTGCTGTGGAGTTTTTCAGTTCGCTTTCAATGTTTTCCTCAATGTTTTTTCTGACAACAACATAGATGACTGCGGTCACAGCCGTAATGGTCAGCAGAAAGGCAAGGGTGTAGCTGAAAAGCAGTTTGTAGCGAATGGGAAGATTGTTGAGGGTCTGCGGCAGTTTCATGGTGTCTCCCTGTGTGCTGTTTTTGCGGATTGACAGGAACAGGTGCTCAACCGAAAGTTTTCGGGTATTCAAAAAACCGGATTTTTCGGAAAAAATCCGGTTTATCTGATTTATAGAATATTCAGACGAAAAAGGCAATCACAGAGCAGTTTCCTCCCACCAGATCCGCTCAAATCCCAGAGCCACAACCGCATATCGGCGCAGACGCAGGTTTCCGTGCTTTTTTTCCAATTCATCCCCGTAGCGTTTCAACTGTTTGCGGGCGGCTTCCATCTGCGTGATCATAGCCGGAAGATTGCGCAGTTCCCCGTCAGTCAGTTCCCGCGCCTTTTCACCGGTCACTTCCGCGTCTGTCAGCTTTACATATTTGAATTCAATGAGAATGTCAAAGACAGTGTATTTCCGCATATCCGGACGGATGATCATGGTCAGATCCGCATATCCTCTGCCCGTTTCCCGTTCCGAATCCATGATGTAAAGCGTGTCATTGTAGAGCAGGGTCAGAAAAGCCGTCTTCACGGTCATTTCGGAAGCCCATTTGTAATCCGGATTGTGAAAAACCCGGAAATATTTTTCCTCCACAAATCTGCACAGAGGAGCCATGTCACCTTTGGAATACAGTTTGTCTGCGGCATCTTTTCCCGCATCACGTTCCATCGGTTCCGGCAGGAGCAGCCGCTGAAGTCTGTTCACATACAGGCCGCGAATGACCAGATTCGGAACCTTGAGCTCCAGTTTTCCGTCATACTGCACTTTGACTATTGTCAGCACACCGAAATAATAAAGATATGAAGCCAGAAAACTGTGATCCTTGGTAATATCCGAAAGCATGTCCGCAATGCCGAAGCGATCCGCAATGTCTGTGATTGTAAGGGGTTTCATTTCCCTTGTGATTTCCAGCAGCATCTGCTGACCTCCGGGCAGTTGTGCAGCGTATTCCAGTTTGGCCTCATCCGAGGCAAGATTGGTATCCAGCATTTTCCGTGGATATTCACAGGCTTTTTCCGTATTTTTCATGAAATAGATGGCAAGGGTGGGATTGTAAATCCGCTGATCCGATTTCGGTGAAAAAATATAACCGTTGTACCAGATCCGCATCATGTCCATTGCATTCCGGGTGTCTTTTTCATCCCAGCCGCATTTTTCCGCAACCCCTCTGAGTGCAGATTCTGTCTCCTCTTCCGTGAATCCGCAGAGATCATTGAAATCCGGATCAAGATAGATATTCTCGGCAATGTTGAATCCGCTGGTGATGTCGCTCATGACCACAGGAGACACTCCGGTGATGAAAATCCGTTCAATATCCCCGGCTCCGGCTGCGGATTTCACAGCCTTGAACAGTGTTTTCAGCGGGCCTTTTTCATGCACCAGTGCCTTGTACACATCCTGCTCGCTCTGAATGCCGGTCATGACCTCATTGGCAAAATTGTCGTATTCGTCAATGAGCAGATACAGGGGATACCCGCTTTTCCTTGCAGCCGTCAGGAGACTGCCCAGAGAGGAAACCGCATCATCCGGATGAATGCTGATTTCCGTGTTCAGAAATTTTTCATAATCTGCTGCAAATCTGCTGATGCAGGTGTTGACATGATTGTGCAGAGCACGGCGGATGTCGGCCAGGCTGCCGGTGGGATCAACACAGGAGAAATCCCACTGCAGAATCAGATAACGGCTGCGCAGGGGCGTGGGATTTTTTCCGATTTTCAGATGCCCGAAAAGCATTTCAAACTGCTCTTTCCGTGCCGCATCGTAATAATGCCGGAGCATGGAAAGCAGCAGACTTTTGCCAAATCTCCGGGGACGGATAAAAAGCAGGTAATCCCCTGCCTTTTCCAGCATGGGAATGCGGTCTGTGCGGTCGCAGTAGTAAAATCCGCCGGTGATGATTCTTTCAAAATAGCTGATGCCGTAGGGGAATTTCATGATGCACCTCCGTGCTGTGATACAGGTTTTCAGAAAAAATCCGGATTGTTATACCTGAAAACTTTCAGTTTGTATTTATATGCAGCCCCTTTATTTCACTGCCACTGCATACATGCTGCTTCCCGCGCCGAAATACAGAATTCCGTCTGCATGAACAAGGGGTGTCATAATGGTGGATTTTGCATGGAAATCCCATTTTTCCTTTCCGTCTTTGGCATCCAGTCCGTACACATACCTGTCTCCGGAACAGAAATACACTGTGTCTCCGATGACAAGGGAGGATGACCGGATTTCAATTCCCGCGCTGTCCTCAAACCGCCATTTTTCCTTTCCGTTGTCTGCGTTTAGAGCATAGAAATTTCCGTCATCACTGCCGAAAAACACGGTTCCGTGTGCAAAACAGGGAACCGAATACACAGAACCGTCTGCTGCAAACTTCCATTTTTCCTCTCCGGTTTTCCGGTCAAATGCGGAGAAATCTCTTTCACCGCTTCCAAAATACAGCATATCTTTTTCGACCAAAGGTGTAACGCGTATTCCCGGAATTTTCTTTTTCCAAATCTCTTTTGCATTTTTGCTGTCAATGGCATAAAGAAAATCTCCCGCACTGAAATACGCGGCTGTATCCGCGAACACAGGGGAAGTCCGAATCTGTTTTTCTGCTTTGAACCGGGAAATTTCCTTTCCGCTGTCCGCATTCACTGCATACAGCACATCACCGGAAATACAGTAAACGGTACTGTCTTTGATGACAGGGGCAGAATATATCCGGGCATTTCCGTCAGGTTTGAAAATCCATTTTTCCGTGCCGGTTTCCGCATTCAGGGCGCAAAGACTGTTTTTTGCACACAGATAAACAGTTCCTTTGTCTGCAAGCGGTGCGGAAGTCATTTCCTGTCCGGTATTGTACTGCCATTTCTCTGATCCCGAAACCCTGTCCAGCGCATGGCAGTATGTATCTGTGCCTGTGAAATAAACTGCTTTTTCATCCAAAGCAGGCGTGGCATTCACCCATGCCTGTGTTTTGAATTTCCAAATCATGCGCGCTGACGATGGCGGATGTTCGCGTTTTGTTCTGTCCGGGGGAACCTCCCATTTCAGTTTGCTGTCAATGCCGATCTTTTCCTCTTCCGCATCTGTCTGAATCCAATCCGCAGCACTCATATGCAGCAGAAAAAATCCGGCCATACCGGCACGGAAGATTTCCGCATTCATTTCTCTGATGAGTTTCATTTCATTTTTTTCTGTGTTAAAAATGCCGTATCCGCCGTAACTGCCTTCCCCGCCGACATACATCAGGGAAATCAGGCGGGAGTCAGTGGGAGAAAACTGCTGAAAGATCGGATTTTTTTCTTTCATGTCAAGGGGAAGATTCTTTTTTGCCGGAATATCCGCGAGAATATACGCAGGAGACCGGCCTGCGGGATTGCGCAGCAGCAGATATTTGCCATCAGGACTCAGAAGTGCGTACCGGGCAAAGATTCGGGGTTCCCATTGTGCGGAATCCGGAGCATAAAACTGCAGGGTGTGCAGTTTTTCTTTTTTCTGTGTCTGCACATCATATTGCGAGATTTCAAACATCCATTTTTCAGGGCTTGAAAGACCGATGATTTTTCTGCCGTCATCTGTCACAAATGCCTGCAGGAAATCCGTGTCCGGGTCTTGGGAAGTGTTTTCCGCAGTGTTGATTATCAAAGTTTCATTCTGTCCGGACAGGAGCAGATGAAGATTGTCCGGAAACCATTGCAGGGCAAAGGGAAAAGTTTCCTGACGCGTCTGTATGAGTCTGTCATAAACCTGTGTGACCTTTGCCTGTGCAAAATCAAAGATCAGCACCCGTGACTGCATTCCCCTTTTTTTGCGGTTTCCTGATATTTTTTCCCGCACCTGGGAAACAGCCAGTCTGCCGCCTTTGGGAGACCAGGCATACACAACGGGCATGTTTCTCATATCTCCCATAAAAACAAGAATCTGCTGGGTTTTTCCTTCCTGATCCGATACGCACAGTTCATAATGTTCCTCATATTTTTCAAGGGGTCTGACAAACGCGGCATAGTTTCCGGCACGGGAAAGTTTCGGGAAAATTCCTTTGACATCGCTTTCTTTTTTCAGATTTCCGTCTGTGTCATAAAAACAGATGCGGGTTTCAGCCTGCTGCACATCTGTTTTTGGTTCCGCGATGTACAGCAGCGTGTTTGCATGACACAGATTGGAAATAAACAGAACAGCCGCGACAGTCAATATCCATTGCATTTTTTTCATGTCACTCTCCTTTGGAAAGAATCTCTTTGACGGCTTCATTTGCAGCCATATCCGAAGCTGTGAAACCCAACTGATTCCGGGCTTTTTTATCCGCGCCTTTTTCCAGCAGAAGCCGCACAAGTTCCGCATTTCCCCTTTGTGCCGCGACCATCAGGGGCGTGGTTCCGGAGCGTTTTTCCTTTGCATTCACATCGGCCCCCTTTTGGAGAAAAAGCCTGACCATTTCCGTATTCCCGGTTTCACAGGCCATAAGGAGAAACGTCCGTCCTGTTTCCGCATCTGCAACATTCGGATCAGCACCTTCCTGAATCAGCAGTTCAGCCATTTTGCTATGACCGGTTCGGATAACGGACTTGAGTATCAGGGAAAGATCAGTCCCGGACGGCCTGTTTTTCAGCAGAAACTGGGCTGTTTCTGTCTTACCGCGCGAAACTGCTGCCATGAGCGGGGAAATGCCGTTTTTGTCTGTAAGATTGGGATCTGCTCCCTTTTCCGCAAGCAGTTTCACGGCTTCTGTCTGCCCGTATTCACAGGCTTTGGACAGAGCAGTTTTTCCGGAACTGCCTTTGGCATCAGGCGGAACCCCTTTTTCCAGAAGAATTTTAATGTTCTCGATTCTTCCGTTTCCGGCAGCAGCACCCAGTGCATCCGCGCAGGACTGGGAAAGCGGGTCTTCCTTTTCCAGCAGAAGTTTCAGGGCATTGATGCGGTTTGTCTCTGCTGCTCTTACCAGAGGGAGATTGTGCCAGTTGTCCGCAGTTTTGGTATCAGCACCATGTTCCAGCAGCATCTGTAGCACTTTGGTCTGATCGTTTACCAAAGCCTCTGTCAAAGCCGTATCTCCCTGCTGATTGCGTACATTCACAGGCGCGCCTTTTTCCAGAAGAATTCTCACCACTTCCTCACTGCCGGTCCCGGATGCCATCATCAGAGCGGTGTTTCCCATTTTGTCTGCGGCTGCCATATCTGCTCCTTTTTCCAGCAGCTTTTTCACAATGGCTCCGTTTTTTGCCAAAGCCGCAACCATGAGAGCGGTCTGTCCGCGTTCATTTGCCAGATTGGGATCTGCCCCCTTTTCCAGCAGGAGTTCAGCCATATTGGGGAATGCACCCCAAAGAGTCCGCATAAGAGCGGTTTCCCCGTTTTTGTCCTGTGCATTGACATCTGTTCCTTTTTCAGCAAGATATTTCACAGATTCCCGGCATCCCTTTTCTGCTGCGGCTCTGAGCGCAGCCTGTGCAGAAAATGAATCCGGAGACGGTGCTTTTTCAAACAGAATTTTGACAATCTGATCCGAATGGCAGTGGGATGCCGCGCGGACAAGTGCGGTATGACCGTTCTGATCTTCTGTTTGCAGATCTGCGCCGTTTTTCAGAAGCAGATGAATCAAAGCTGTATTGCCGGTTTCCGCTGCTGCCATCAGAGGGCTTTCTCCCATCTCATTGACCGCATTCACCGCTGCTTTGTGATCAAGCAGAAGTTCTGCCATTTCCATCTGATTTTTCCCTGCGGCAATCATCAGCGCAGTATTTCCTTTTTTATCCCTGAAATTGACATCCGCGCCATGTGCCAGCAGCATTTCAGCAATGCGCGTGTGATTTTTCTCTGCCGCGGCTGTCAGAGGACTTGCACCGGTATCAGGACAGATAACATTTGGATTTGTTTTTGCTTCCAGAAAAGTCTTCACCATTTCCGCATTGCCCTTTGAGGCTGCCCTTACAAATCCGCTTACGGCTCCGGATGCGGAAGGATCAGAAACCGCGGACAGCAGCACCCGGACGGTTTCCGGATGATCATATGAAACCGCCAGCATCATGGCTGTGCTGTTCTGATTGCTGCGGGCATTGATATCCGCACCTTTGTCCAGAAGTTTCCGGATGATTTCCGCATGTCCCTGTGCTGCGGCCAGTGTCAGTGCCGTGTTTTGGGATGTGTGTCTGATATTCACATCCGCGCCCCGTGCCAGAAGCAGGTCTGCAATTTCCCCGTGTCCTTCCTCTGCGGCTGCCATAAGTGCGGTCAATCCGCCGGGGCCGTATTTGGCAGCGGTTCTTTTCCCGGTTTCTGTTTCAGCCCGAAACCCGCTGCCGTCTGGCGGAGGTTTAATCAGACTGAGAGGAACAGGAACCGCCTGCCCTATTCTGACCGGTTCCATATCTTCCGGTGGCAGAACAGGTTCCGAAGGCAGAAGAACAGGTTCGCTCTTACCGATTTTTACCTGAGCGGGTGCGGTTTTTTCACGCTTTTCCAAAGGCAAAGGAACCGGGACAGGTTCGCTCTGACCGATTTTTACCTGTGGGGGTACGTTTCTTTCACCCTGTTTCCGCTGCAAAGGAACAGAGACAGGTTTGGCACCGCGTGCCTGTATCGGCACAGGTGTAACTGAAACAATTCCGGCACGGGGATCTTCGGATGAAATTTGCGGAATCAGCAGGGGATCACCCGATGCAAAAGCCCCCCTGCCGGATTTCCATACGGCATTCACATCCGCGCCTTTGTCCAGAAGCAGCCGGACTGTGGCAATATGACCTTTGGCACAGGCTTCGGTCAAAGCTGTCCGGCCCTCGATTGCGGGAATATGATTGATATCCGCTCCGTGAGAGATAAGCATATCCGCAATTTCCCAATAATCTCCGGACGCAGCCAGAATCAGTGCGCTAAGCCCGCTTTTGTCCTTCAGGTTCGGAGCTGCCCCTTTTTCCAGCAAAAATTTGACCATTTCCCCATATCCCAGTGAACTGGCTGTCATCAAAGCGGTTCTGTATGTGTATGGATTCACTTTGTTGACATCGGTTCCCTGATCCAGATACTGTTTCACCTCTTCCAAGCGGTTGTTCCGGCAGGCCTCAAAAAAGCCCTTTTCCGCATCTCCGGGCTGTGCAAGGGCCGGCAGTGTGCAGAATGCCGTGCAAAGCATAAGGACTGCAAATGCTGTGAATTTCATCATTGTGTTTCCTTTTCTGTATGATTTTGGGTAGTGGGACTTTTTATGCTGATTATTTTATTTTATAAATCAGCATATTAGCTAAAAACAGCACAAACAGTATCATGGATGTATCGTATAACTATTTGTATTTACTATGTATAGATAATAATCAGTATTTCTTAAAAAATATAATAATATAAAATAGTTATATTTAAATCAGTTCGTGCAGACCGACTACCTGATTTTGGACTGATATGAAATACTGAAAAATATTTTTGCACTGATTCCGGCAGAATTTTCCATACTGTCATTCCTACAAAAGGTGAAACTATTCTGAATTAATCATAAAAATCCTTTCATCAAGTAAATCATGATTCAGACAATTGAAACATTTGCATACAGACTAATCCCCTGCCTTTTCCAGCACGGGAATGCGGTCTGTGCGGTCGCAGTAGTAAAAACCTCCGGTGATGATTCTTTCAAAATAGCTGATGCCGTAGGGGAATTTCATGATGCACCTCCGTGCTGTGATGATACTGAATATTGGCAGGTATGTGTTCAATCTGGTTAGATTTTTTTATGGCAAATTTGTGTTTTTTGAAAACACGGGTTTTACGCACCGAAAATCCAGATCCATGCGCTTTTCAAGTGCTTTGGCTGTTTCACGATAGTAAGCGCGGCAGGCATGTTCCGGAGCACCGGAAAACCATGAACCTCCTTTGATGAAAAAGTCGTTTTCCTCTTGGGAAATGGTCATTTCAAAAATATGGCCGGCCATATTGGAGATGGTAAAGGGGCTGAGATTGTCGCCGGGGATGCCGGAAGTTTCCGCATACATTTCTGTAAGCTGCGGAGACATCATTTCGATATATGACCGCTTTCTTGCCGCATTCAGGCGATTTTTCTGTGCCTGATCGAGCTTCATGAATTCCTGAACCTATCCGAAAATTAAAAAGGAATTTTATATTATAAAATAAATATGATAAA
>CAZDIU010000126.1:0-13801 GCA_964505535.1 uncultured Desulfobacterales bacterium
GAAAGGCGGAGCAGTTTCAGGTCATCCTGATCCAACTGGTCAATCTGCTGCGGGGCGGTGTGCAGGTGGCCATGTCCAGCCGTGCAGGTGAATTTGTCACCCTGAAGGAAGTGCTCGATGAGGTGGGCAGTGATGCAGCGCGTTTCCTTTTTCTGACCCGCCATTATGAAAGCAAACTGGATTTTGATCTGGAACTGGCCAAAAAGAAAAGCAATGACAACCCGGTTTACTATGTGCAGTATGTGCATGCCCGGATTTCCAGCATTATGGAAAAGGCTGCGGAAAGGGGCGTGCAGATCAGACAATGGACGATTCAGGATATTTCCGCTCTCACAGAGCCTGAAGAAATAAAACTGATGCAGCATCTGTCCCGTTATCCGGAAGTTGTGGAAAACAGTGCAAGACTGACAGAGCCGCACAGAATCACCTATTATCTGACAGAAACCGCTTCCGTGTTTCATGCGTATTACAACAGACACAAGGTGCTTACGGATGATCCGGATTTGACGGCTGCGCGTCTGTGTCTGGTGCTGGCTGTGAAAAAAGTCATTCGCAACGGCCTTACCTTACTGGGAGTTTCCACTCCGGAAAAAATGTAGCCCCGGCATGATGAAAAAAAACGGAATCAAACCCCGGCCCCTGACAACGGCCTTTTCCTCTCAGCCGGTTCAGTTCAGACCGCTTGCCCCGGTATTGGGGAAAGACGGCGCGTCTGAACTGTTCCGATGGGGTTTTACGCTTTTTGTGGCCCTGTGGATGTTTGTTCTGGGAATAATCGTGGGCCGGGTGACCACGCCCACGGATTTTGATATCAATGCCATTGAAAAGGAACTGGCCAGACTCCGGGAAGTGGAAATGGAAAAAGACAGGGAAGAAATCAGCAACGGTCTGGCCACCCTAAATGATAAGCAGCTTGATTTCTATAATGATCTGCGCGGGGCAGACCGCAGTCACGGCATCCTCCCCCTGCCTTCTGAACCTGCCCATGTTCCTGAAATCAAACGCGCTGTTCCCAAGAAAACTCCGGAACCGGAGAAAAAAACGGAAAAGCCTTCAGAGCAGCCTGCGGATTTCCCGGATATGCCTCTGCCTGTACCCCAGCCCGGGAATGTGGAAATGACGGTTGGCATACAGGTGGCATCATTTGCCGCTCAGGCCGATGCGGACAGAACAGTGTCTCTTTTGAAAAGCAAAGGATATTCCGGCATATTTGTAAGTCATGAGGATGTTCCGGGTGTTGGGACAAGGTACCGGATTAAAATGGGATATTTCAAAAACAGAACAGATGCCCGTATCGTTCTGGAAAGGCTCAAAAAAAAGGAATTCTTCAAGGATGCCTATATTTTTAACCGGAAGTGAGCAAAATCTTTCTGACAGAACTTGAGAAAACAGTTAAAGAAAGGGGATTTTCAGATGAACCGTTTTTCATGTTTCCGCACAAAATGGGTGATGATTCTGCTGGCAGTTGTTTTTGCACTGTCTGCCTGCGGAAAGTCAGAGGAAAGTCAGCAGCCCAAACCTGCGGCAGGCGGGGAATTCAACAAATTTTTCCCCAAAAGCGCGGACGGATTTGATGTGGTGTTCACCCAGGAAAAGGCCGGAATGGCACAGGCAAAGCTGAAAAGGGATGGAAAAGATGCGGCCATGCTGACCATTGCTGATCTGACAGGCAATCCTGAAGCTGCGGATAAATTCAAAAGCAGCACTGCTGGCATTGCCGGTTATCCGGCTGCGGCCAGCGGCAGTCTGGGAACCGCTGTGCTGGTGGCAGGCCGTTTTCAGGTGCAGGCCCGTTCAACTGACAGCAGTTTTACGGAAAATGACCGCAGACTGTGGCTGGAACGCTTTGATCTCAACGGACTGGCAAAACTTAAATAAAGGAGAGGGGCTATGGGACTGTTCGGTTTTGGAGAAAAGGAAAGCATTGCGGATCTGGTCAACGGGCTTTCCTCATCCGGCATAACGGTTTTAAGTCTGAAATCCCTTGATTTCATTGTACCGGGCGGATGGAACAATTACACGAAGTTTGATGAAATGCTCAGGGCTGTCACCCGTGAAACAGATGAAGCCTTTCTGCAGTCTGTGAAAAAAAGAGCCATTGATCTGTACAATGACAAATCGCAGGGCTATCAGTCTGCCATGCAGATTTACAGCCGCGTTGACACTGCGGACAAGGCCCTGGGAGCTGCGGCTCTGACAGACAAACTTTCTGAAAAAATCCGTCTGCTGTCTTTTATGAAATACCTTACCCCAAAGGCTGATACCGCGCAGGCCATTGATCTGGTGCTGAAAATGATCAGTGAACTGCTGGCCTTCACAAAAATCAACGGGATTCCCGGCGACAGTTTCCGTGATTTTCTTGGCGCGCTCAAGGATTACAGCGGCGAGTCAAAAATCCGGATGGCCGCGCTTCTGTGCTTTGACGGCCTGATTCCGCTGGGGCCTGATTTTGTGCGTCGCGGAATGGATATTCTGGGTGGTCTGAGTCCTTCAGAATTGTCGAAAAACAAGACCTTCAGCGCGATCAGCGAATACATTCCGGGAGGGAATGCCGACAGCAAAGTTTCTTTCATCCGCACCGGATTTGAGGCTGTAAAGGACTGGATGGGCGGTTTTATCTCCCAGAACAACCTGTCTTCCGGCAAGGTGATAGACAATCTGAAAAAATATGTGGATGTTTCCGATGACAGACTGGATTATCTGGCCGCATTTCTGGATGTGTTCACCAATTATTTTGAACACACCGGTACGCAGACCCTGGCTGTGCGGCTGATTGAACGTGCCGTCAATGAGGTTTGACACCAGTACTCTGCCAGCCTTGAATCTGTGAGCTGGAAAAACCGGATTTTTCCAAAAAATCCGGTTTTTCCGGACATATCGGCGCATAAAATCAAAGTTGACAGAGCACTGGGAAAATTGTCAACATAAGGAAAGCTGTCAGGAAATTTTCTTTGTGCAGGATGAAAACAATTTGTTTGACAGATCAGTAAGGACAGTGACATGAAAATCACAAGAGAAGAAGTGCTGCATGTGGCAAAACTGGCCCGCCTGAATATGGCGGAAGCCTCAGTGGACAAATTTTCCGATCAGATCGGAACCATACTGGAATATGTGGACAAACTCCGGGAAGTGGATACCGAAGGAGTGAAACCCACCTCCCACGCCATTTTTCTGAGCAATGCCTTCCGTGAAGATCAGGTGAAAGATCCTCTGAACCGGGATGAGGCGCTGGCCAATGCACCGGAAAAAGAGAATGGGTGTTTTGTCGTGCCCAAAGTTGTGGGCTGATCAGGAGAGAATATGCACAGGGAATCTGTATCACAGAACAATGCCTGCATGAATGCAGGCGCTCAATATTGGCAGGGATTGCGGTGTGAGTGGGAGAAATAATGCGAAAAACAGAAGTTCCGCAGGACAACACCCGCATGAATGCGGGTGTCAGGGAAATCGCGTATGCAGTGGATGAAAACGGTTCCTATGTGCAGGTGCAGAGTCTGGGATGGGAGGCAAAGGATATTGCCAATGAGCAGGCATGGGAGGTCATTGAATCTGAAATTATTTCAGAAATCAGGGAGATCAAAGAGGGAAAGCGCAGCCCCCTGGCCTTTCACATGTGCAAAAATCTTATGAGTGTCAGCCTGCTGGCCAGTTATGCGGATCTGCCCCAGTGGCGTGTGAAGCGCCATCTCAGAGGCGATGTTTTCAGAAAACTTGAACCTGCCATTCGCAGGCGTTATGCTGATGTTTTCAACATTTCCGTGGAGGAACTGGAAAGAGTTCCTGACATTTCAGACGCGATTTTCGAGGATGAAAAATGATACTCCCCTTTGAACACCGGCAGTCAGCCCACTGTGAAACCGGTGTGATGTCCAATCTTCTTTCCCATTACGGGATTAATGCAACAGAATCCCTGGTATTCGGCATCGGTTCCGGACTTTTTTTCGGCTATTTTCCCTTTATCCGGCTCAACCATCTGCCTCTGACCGCGTTCCGGATTTCCACCGGCGGAATTATGTCCCGTACCGCAAAACGGCTGGGGATTGATCTTGCATGGGAAAAATTCCGCGACCCGGAAAAGGCCATGAACGCGCTGGATGACAAACTGGAGCAGCAGATTCCGGTGGGCTGCCGCACAGGAGCTTACTGGCTCAGTTATTTTCCCCGCAGATACCGCTTTCATTTCAATATGCACAATATTGTGGTATTCGGAAAAGAGGAGGATGAATATATCATCAGCGATCCGGTTTTTCCTGACCCGGTGCGCTGTCCGCGCAAAGATTTGATGAAAGCCCGTTTTGCACGCGGCCCCATGCCGCCCAAAGGCAGGATGTATTATGTGGCAAGGGTTCCGGAACATCCGGATTTTTCTGCTGCTGCAACCAAAGGCATGAAAGAGGTCTGCCGCACCATGCTCAAAGCGCCCATTCCCTTTATCGGTGTCAAAGGCATCCGCTGTCTGGCAAAAAAACTGGAAACATGGCCCCATAAACTGGGAGAGGAAAAAGCGCTTCTGTATCTGGGGCAGATCATCCGGATGCAGGAGGAAATCGGCACAGGCGGTGCAGGTTTCCGTTTTATCTACGCGGCTTTTCTGCAGGAAGTGGCAAAACTCCGCAGGGATGAGCGTTTTCAGGATTTGTCTGAAAAACTCACAAAAGTCGGAGACGGCTGGCGGGAGTTTGCGGTCATGGCCTCAAGAATCTGCAAAAACCGGGCTTCGGAAGCAGAAAGCTGGCCGGCAATGGCCCATATCCTGCGGCAGTGCGCTGCCGGAGAGGAAGACATGCTGCGGGAACTGGCGCGGATGGTATGAATGTCTGGGCCGGTATCCGGTTTCATCCCGGAAAACAGAAGAATGTGCCGTCAATGCCTGGAGGATTGAAAAAATGCAGAAGGAAACGGAGGAATGAAATTGAAGATTGTCTGTGTGAACGGAAGTCCCAGAACCAAAGGCAACAGCGCAGCCATTGCCAAGCATTTCTGCCAAACCGCGGAAAAAGCGGGAGCCACTGTGAGCACCTGGTTTGTCAACAACCTGGATTACAAAGGCTGCCAGGGCTGCTATTCCTGCAAAAAGAACTCAGACCGATGCGTGGTCAAAGATGAGCTTGCGGAAGTGCTGGAGGCTGTCCGGGCCTGCGATGTGCTGGTTCTGGCATCGCCGGTTTACTATGGTGATATATCTTCCCAGCTCAAAGCCTTTACAGACCGGACTTTCTCATTTGTGACCAGGGATTTTGTCACACGGCTCACTCCCGGTAAAAAAACCGTGTTCATTCTGACACAGGGAGATCCGACTGAAGGGAATTTCAGTGATATTTATCCCCGTTATTCCACTTTTTTCAACTGGATGGGATTTGAGAACGCGGGACTGATCCGTGCCTGCGGTGTGAGCGAACCCGGTGAAGTGACAAACCGTCAGGAAATCATGAAACAGGCCGAAGAACTGGCGCTGAAAATTACAGGGTAAAGGAGAAAAATACATGAAAGTGGTCGCATTCAACGGCAGTCCACGCAAGGATGGCAATACCTTCCGGCTTCTCAACTATGCGCTGGGAGAAATGGAACAAGAGGGCATAACAACCGAACTGGTGCAGATTGGCGGGAAAAACATCCGCGGCTGCATAGCGTGTTACAAATGCTTTGAAAATAAAAATCAGAGGTGTGCGGTTGATAAGGACATGCTCAATGACTGCATTGAAAAAATGCTGGCCGCAGACGGTATTATTCTGGGTTCGCCCACCTATTTTGCTGATATGAGTGCGGATCTAAAGGCATTGATTGAGCGGGCCGGGTTTGTGGCCAAGGCCAATGGGGAAATGTTCAAACGCAAAGTGGGCGCAGCAGTTGTGGCCGTGCGCCGGGCAGGTTCTGTGCACACCTTTGATTCCATCAACCATTTTTTCACCATCAGCCAGATGATTATTCCCGGGTCCAGTTACTGGAATATGGGGATAGGTTTGGAAAAAGGGGATGCGGACAGGGATGCGGAAGGCATTGAGACCATGAAAACCCTGGGGCAGAACATGGCTTGGCTGATAAAGAAAATAATCTGCTGACAAATCAGCAGGCTGTTTATAAAAAAATATGAGTTGCTACCACGCAAAGCCTCCTTGCAGCGTTCATCCCGGCAGGGCGCGGACGGGGAGGAAAAAGTGCTGCGGGATTCGCTTCCAAACCTGCTTGTGCAAATTTGACATATTTTGGCTATGCGCAGAGAATTTATCACAATTTTAAAACTGTTTCTGCTGATATTTGTTCTGTTCAGCCTGCTTTCCCATGATCCAGCAGATTTGGAAAATCTGGCCTGGACTGATGCGAAAATTCACAATCTTTTCGGTGTGCTGGGAGCCTGTTTTTCCGGGGCAGTGACTGCCCTGTTCGGAATCGGATCTTTCTGGCTGCCCATGATGATGATCCTGGCAAATTTTCAGATCACACGGAATTATCCCCGTCAGGAGATCATTCATTCCGCACTGGGCGGCCTGATGCTGATGATTGCTTCCGGCAGTTTTCTGGCACTGTGGGGAGATTCTTATGAACTGTTCGGAACCCGGTTTTCCTCCGGCGGTCTGATTGGAATTTTTCTCAATTCCCTGATTGTGGGCGGATTCAGCCGGATCGGCGGAACCATTCTGCTGAGTCTTTTTCTTCTTATAGCGTTTTCCGTGACCACCGGTATCTCTCCGCGTGTTTTTGGCGAACGGATACGGCAGGCTTCCCTCGCGGGAGCCAGCCGGACAAAGGAAGCACTGGAAATGTGGCGGGTGCAGGGACATCCGGTTCCCCGTCTCCCATTTCTGTCAGAACAGCCTGGAAAAAATCTGAAAAAACTGAGTCCGCCCATGCCAAAAGGGAAGAAAAATCTTCCTTCTCCTTTGTCTGAGGAAATATCGGAACCTGAAAAAACTGTACAGATCGAACAGACTGTCAAAACAGCAGAACCGGAAGATGCGCTTTCTCACCTTGACAGTGCCGAGGCAGCAGACGTTGATGATACGGCAAATGAATCTGCGAATCATCTGCCTGATGTTTTTGCAGATTCTGTCCCAACTCATCCTGCGGACAATCGCCCGGCAACTGCGCAGGAACCTCCGGAAAATTATCCGGTCATTGTTCCCCCGGTGGCCAGGAAATCCGCAAAAGAGAAAAAAATCTTTCCTGCGCTGTTCACCCCGGATCGCAAGGGATTTCAACTGCCGCCCATTGGTTTTCTCACTGATCCCGCGCACAGTGTTTCTTTGACAGACATGAACCATCTCAGCCGTCAGGCCCGGATGCTGCAGGCCAAGCTGGATGATTTTGGTGTCAGGGGGGAAGTGGTCAAGGTGATTCCCGGCCCGGTCATCACCACTTTTGAATACCGGCCTGCATCGGGCGTCAAGATCAACAAAATTCTCAATCTCACCGATGATCTGGCTCTGGCTCTGCGCGCCATGACCATCCGGATTGTGGCCCCGATTCCGGGGCGTTCGGTCATCGGCATTGAAGTGCCCAATGCACAGCGGGAAACTGTGCGCCTCAAGGAAGTGATCAATTCTCCGGAATTCAAAAAATCCGGTTCAAAACTGACCCTGTGCCTTGGAAAGGATATTGTGGGAAATCCGGTGGTTGCCCAACTGGATCAGATGCCCCATCTGCTCATTGCGGGTGCAACCGGAACCGGCAAAAGCGTGGGACTCAATTCCATGATTTGCAGTCTGCTCTACAAAGCCTCTCCGGATGAGGTGAAAATGGTGCTCATTGATCCCAAGCGCATTGAACTTTCCCTGTATGAAGGCATTCCCCATCTGATTACGCCGGTTGTGACGGATGTGAGAATGGCAACCAATGCCCTGTTCTGGGCTGTGAGTGAAATGGAGCGGCGCTATCAGCTTCTTTCCGATAAAAAAGCGCGCAATATCATACAGTACAACCGCAAAGTGGAAAAGGAGAACAGGGAAAAAAGCGGGGATGGACACAAAGAGGGGATACTGCCCTATATTGTTGTGATTATTGATGAACTGTCTGATCTGATGATGGTGGCCTCCAAAGATGTGGAATTTTCCCTGCTGCGTCTCGCGCAGATGGCGCGGGCTTCGGGCATTCATCTGATTCTGGCAACCCAGCGGCCTTCGGTGGATGTGCTGACCGGTGTGATCAAAGCCAATTTCCCCACCCGGCTGACCTACCGGGTTTCCTCCAAGACCGATTCCCGCACCATTATTGACGCGAATGGTGCGCAGAGCCTGCTGGGAAACGGGGATCTGCTGTTTCTTCCGCCCGGAACTGCGACCCTGCAGCGCATTCACGGAGCCTATATTTCAGAAGATGAGGTCACACGGATTACGGATTTTCTCAAGGATCAGCAGGAACCGGAATACAATGAAAGCATTCTGGAGGGAATTTCAGGGAAAGACGCAGACAGGGAAGAGGAAATTGAGGAAGAGGACGGACAGATTCAGATATTTGATGAACGCTATGATGATGCGGTGGCTTTGGTGACACAGGCAAAGCAGGTTTCTGTCACCCTGGTGCAGCGGCATCTTCGCATTGGTTACAAGCGTGCGGCAAAACTTGTGGAAGTCATGGAAAAGGAAGGCATCGTAAGCCCGCCGCTCAAAGGCAAAACCAGGGAAGTGCTGGTGCGGGGGTATGAGGATTTGCCCTGAGTCTGGGGCTGGGGAACCGGGACAGGGGATTGATACCTGAATATCTGACATCTGAACACTGACATCTGACCATGCACATCATTGAAACCATTATCCCCATATTCGTAATTATTTTCATGGGATGTGCCGCGCGGCACAAAGGCATGATTACGCCTGAATTTCTGGGGCCTGCCAACAGGCTCACCTATTATCTGGCCATTCCGGCCATGATTTTCCGCTCCATTTCCAAAGGCTCCCTGAAAGAGGATTTTCATCCGGATGTGCTGGCCGTGACGCTGGGAACCCTGCTGCTTTTTTTCATTCTTTCCTGGGCAGCCTGTCTGGCAGCCCGGATTCGTCCAAAGCAGTTCGGAACCTTTATGCAAAGCTGCTTTCACGGCAATCTGGGGTATATCGGTCTGGCAGTGGCCTATTATTTTCTGGGAGATCAGGGGCTTGTCCGGGCCAGCATTCTGGCCGGGTTTGTGATGATTGTCCAGAATTTTCTTGCTGTGCTCTCTCTGCAGTACTGGTCTGCCGGAATTCCCGCAAAAAACAGAATCCAGAGCATCATTCTGAAAATTCTTGCCAATCCGGTTATCCTGTCTGCAATGGGCGGTATTGTTTTTTCTCTTTCAGGTCTGCCCCTGCCCCTTGTGATTGCCCGCTGTCTGGATATTCTGGACGGACTGGCCCTGCCCCTGTCTCTGCTGCTCATCGGAGCCTCTCTTTCCTTTGAACTCATGCACTCCCGTATGCGTCTGCTTTTGTCATCCGGCATCATGAAACTTGTTCTGCTGCCGGGTCTGGGATTTGGCATTTACCATCTGATGGGCATCAGCCCCCAGAACTTTGTTCCCGGACTGATTGTGCTGGCTTCGCCCACAGCCACCATCACCTATGTCATGGCAAAGGAAATGAACGGGGATGCGGATTTTGCGGTCGCGGCCATATCCCTCAGCACCCTGTTTTCCGCAATTACATTTACGCTGTGGCTGCATCTGGCTTTATGAAATCCCTGTAGTTACAATGTGGTGGGCGCAAGAAGCCGCGCCCGCCCTACCGGGTTTGAGGACGATGGGAAAATGCAGAGTGGGCATAAGCGAAGCGTTGCCCACCGTTGATGTGGTGGGCGCAAAAAGCCGCGCCCACCCTACTCGGCTGGAAACACCGGTTGCCTTTGACACAAGACTTACACCGCCCCCATCCGGCAGAAATCGCCTCGTTTGCGCACCAAAGTCTTCCTGATTTTTCATCCAAATGTATGCTTATTCTGTCATACTTTCTTTTAATCTCTTCATTTTTCATATCTGTACATAATATACATTATAATATTGTTCAAGTTATTTTGTTACAAACCCTTAGTGACTGACGTTACGCTGTCATTTTCACTGTCATTCCGGAATAAGATTTATTTTTTTAATATCAGACAGTTGTGCACACAGACTTTCTCCGGAATGATCGGAAAGTCTCTCTCCCCGTCATTCCGGCGTAAGCCGGAATCCAGTAATTTCAGATGATTCCGGATACCGGCTTTCGTCGGTATGACGGAGAAGCGTAACATCAGTTAGTGACTATATTTACACAGGGTTGTTTGTCATTATGACACAAATGTAAAGAAATATCAGGTAAAAGTCAAATGGTGGGGTATCGTCCGAACCCTGATTCACAGGATGAAAGGATGGGCAGAATTTGGCTGCGGGAATGAATCAGGAAAATCCTGAAATCAGGTGAATCAGGGTTCAGACAATCACAGTTCAGACAGCAACGCGGCGGGGCATTGCCATGACCGATTGCCTATCTTTTTTTCAGGAATTCCTGTACGGTCAGGCTGATGTCTTTTGCAATCTGCCGAAGAAGTACCGGTGAAATGTCTCTTCCGGGATGGCAGGGAACAGTTGTGCATCTTCCGTCTTTATGCCGGTACTGGAGATGTGATCCTCTCTGACGCACCTTTTCAAATCCGAATTTCTCCAGGATTCTGCTGACTTCGTGCGGTTTCAGAACCGGTATGTTTCCCATGATTATCCGACCATGACCATCTGCGTGCCGACAAATTCGGATTCAAAATGAACCCGCCCATCTTCCAGCAGCATTTCTATGACTTCCCTCAGATTCCGGTTCAGTTCTTCCAGTGTTTCGCCCTGGGAATGCGCTCCGGGAAAACCCGGCACATATCCGACATACAGGCCGGTATCCGGACATTTTTCAATGACTGCTGTATATGCGTTCATTATCAGCTCCCTGTTTTGAGTGATTGTAAAGTGAATGTCTGAAAATAAACAGAAAATGAGAAAAGGTCAAGCGGGAAGAAAAGAGTATCCGGATTCAAATCCTGTCCGAACCGGATTCACATGACGAAAGGATGAACAGGATTTCTCTGCGGGAATGAATCAGGGAAGTCCTGAAATCAGGTGAATCATGGTTCAGACAATCCCGGTTCAGACAGCAATGCGCCGGGCATTGCAATGCAGGATTATGCGGCTGCGGAGACTCTGCTGCGGAAATCAAACAGCGGGATTTCTATCATCTTCACGGGTTTGAATCTGTTCATGGCGAATTTCAGCAGTTCATCTGTAATTTCAGGAGAATACATTTTTTCTCCGCACGCGGTGCAGACTTCAGCCGGAACATTTCTGACCAGAATAAAATGTTCATCCTGTTCATGGCTGAAAGTGACCGGTCTTTCTTCAATTTTTCCTCCGCAAAATACACAATTCATTCATTCACCTCCGAGTCCGGTAATTGTCCCACTCTGCGGGATCAGGATCATATGCCGTAATCACAACAACTTTCCGCGGAACAGACACATGCACATGCAGATGTCTTCCTGATTTGCTTTTTCCGTAAATCAGACAGGTGGGAGAATATTTGTCATCAGGATACTCCTCAATAACTTCGCCGTTTGAAATTGCCTGTTCCAGTTCTTCCCGGACAATTTTGCGGCTGATCATTCTCTTAACGGCATGATCCGAAAAACGGAAATCTCCCTGATGTATCTTTGTCTGAATTTTCTGAAGAGTGTCCATGCGTCAAAAATATAATCAAACGAAGTATCTGTAAAGTCCCATAGTCCCAGTTCAGACAATCACACTTATCACAACTACAGGGATTAATGTAAGAAAGGATTATCAGGCAAAATAAAATCCTTTCTTATCAGAAATCCCTGCAGTTTCATCAGGCAAATCCTGAAATCAGGTGAATCAGGGTTCAAAGATAGATATGCCGGGCATTAACGGATTGATAATTTGCAGGCAGTTGTCCAGGTTCTGACCGTGCTGAAGGTCTTCTGTGTACAGAACAGCACACCGGTTTTCCATTGCTGAGGCGATAATCAGACTGTCCCAATAGGAAAAATGATAAATTTCCCTGATCCGCCAGGCTTCCCCGACTGTTTTCAGTGCAAGAGGAGACACCCGGCAGCATCTGTCATTTCTTTGACAGCCTGCCTTGTGATTTTGTCTTCAATGCCGTGTTTCAGAAGCACAGTGGAAAATTCGTTGATGACCTGTATGCTGATGACCGCTTCCTGTTCAAGGGCTGCCAAAGAATCTTTGGACATCCGGTGTTTTTCAGCATCTTTCAGATTTTCCAGTTTGGCATAAACAAAAATGTTGGTGTCAATAAAAACCGGGGGTTCGCTCATGCAGTTCCTCACGGGTATAGCGTCTGATTTTTTCTACCGGTACGGGGTTTGAAAGAAATTGGGCAAAACGTCCCCTCCCGGAATGTTCCGGTTTCTGTATCCCACCGTATTTACCTTTTAAAAAATCATAAAAATCAAGCAACTGAATCTGAGCATGTTCAGGCAGCCGGGACAGGTCAAAAGTTGTCTGAGAAATATTCATAAGGATACTCCTTTCCATTTTGCAGATAAGAGATTTTGATAAAAGATAACATTCCGTGCTGATATTGTAAAGGGAATTGTCTAAACCCTGATTCACAGGATGAAAGGATGAGCAGGATTTGTCTGCGGGAATGAATCAGGCAAATCCTGAAATCAGGTAAATCAGGGTTCAGACAGACAGCGGGGATGAAGTTTACTTTATTCCATACGCAGCATCATGAGGCCCGGCAATTACGAATCTGATTGTTTCATCCGGTGTTTCAGAGCAGTCGGCACAGGCAACGTGTTCATCATCCCCCTTTTTTCTGCAAATGCCGCAGTACAGGTATATGATGATGAAGTTCCGTTTTACAGGGCAGGAATAATAGCCACGGAAATTTCCTTTCAGAGGTTCCCCCGTTTCAACCGGATGACTGATGATCTGAAGAACTTTCTGTTCAATCTGCTTTTTGATTCCGCTGTGCTTTCTGACAGATTTCAGAAAGGCTTTTTCAAATTTTGCTTCCATTATTTTCCGAAAACCTCATCAAAGCTGTGCCATTGTGCGGAACCGTCTCTTATCCTTGTCTGCACTTCTGCAAAAGCCTGAAAAAAAACCGGATCAGAAAAAATAATATCCATGCTGTCCTGACTGCCGTGCTGTTTCAGCCCGCGGATAAACTGTGCAATCAGTCCGGATGCGGTTGTGCAGTTTTTCTGTGCGTATATTCTGATAAAATCGGCAAGGTCATTGTCAATTGTGATATGTAAGCTGGTTTTCGGCATATCTGCTCCTTCCTGTCTGTGATTATGATTGCATATGCTACACATATCAGGGAAAGATGTCAAGGCAGTTCAGGGTTCAGACAGCCATGAATCAGGCAAATCCTGAAATCAGGTAAATCAGGGTTCAGACAGTCACAACTACAGGGATTTCATGTAAGAAAGGATTAGGATTATCAGGCAAAATAAAATCCTTTCTTATCATAAATCCCTGTAGTTCCTGAATGAATCAGGCAAATCCTGAAATCAGGTAAATCAGGGTTCAGACAACCATGAATCAGGCAAATCCTGAAATCAGGTGAATCATGGTTCAGACAACCAATGCCAATGCAATGCCGTCTGTCTGAACCATGATTCACATGATGAAAGGATGAACAGGATTTGTCCGGGGAATGAATCAGGGAAATCCCGAAATCAGGCAAATCAGGGTTCAGACAGCAATGCGGGGCATTGTCATGCCCGCTCTGCACAGACGAAACATTTTCAATCTTGATCTTTCAGAAGATGTGATATAACATATCTAAAAAATATTTTTTTACCTGCTAACCTGCTTTTCGGAAAC
>CAZDIU010000127.1:0-7665 GCA_964505535.1 uncultured Desulfobacterales bacterium
TTCTGAAAAAATTAAAAAATTTAACCCAACCTACGAGCTTTTTTTTTATATTTTTTTCAGTAAATCGCCTTAAAATTCAAAATTTTAAAATTTTTCAATTTGGATAAGGTGGAAAACATGGAACAGATGCGGATGGATAAGGGAAGTATGCGGCAGACGCTGATGAATCAGGAAAACAGGGAGCAGATGCAGATGAGTCAGGAAAATGCAGATGCCGGGAAAAAGGAGCCTGTTTCCTGTCTGGGCATGGATTTTGAGAGCGATGAGGCGCGCAGAGCCTTTTTTCTGGAAAAACTCAGACAGGGGCTGGAAAATCTGCAGGAAAAACTGGGCGGCATTCCCTTCACCACCGCGGCTGATGCTGTGGCGCGAATAAAATCTGCGGAAAAATGGCCTTCAGGCAGTGAGGAGCAGTTGCGGGAAGTCGCTGAA
Organism: uncultured Desulfobacterales bacterium; assembly: GCA_964505535.1. Taxonomy (GTDB): domain Bacteria; phylum Desulfobacterota; class Desulfobacteria; order Desulfobacterales; family Desulfococcaceae; genus JAABRU01. The sequence goes on from CAZDIU010000127.1 coordinate 433, forward strand.
AGAATGCTGGAATCCGCAAGATACGGAAGCCCGGAAGACAGAAAAAAGGATCTGCTGCAGTTGTGGAAGGATGAAATTGGATTTCCCAAAGGGGAACCGGAGGATATTCTGCATCTGTCTGATCCGCCGTATTACACGGCCTGCCCCAATCCCTTTGTTGGGGATTTCATAAAATTTTACGGAAAACCCTATGAGCCGGATCAACCCTATCACCGGGAACCTTTTGCAGTGGATGTCAGCGAAGGCAAAACCGATGCGCTGTACAAAGCCCATTCTTATCATACCAAAGTCCCTCATCTGGCAATTATTCCTTCAATTCTGCATTATACAAAACCCGGTGATATTGTACTGGACGGTTTTTGCGGTTCGGGCATGACCGGAGTAGCAGCACAAATGTGCGGTACGGATGATTCCAAACTTCGGGCAAAAATCGAACAAAAATTCAAAGATTACGGTCTGGAAAAACCAGAATGGGGAGCCCGGCGTGCAGTGCTGAATGATCTTTCTCCTGTAGCAACTTTTATATCAGCAGGATACAATCTTCCTTTTGATGTGGATAAATTTGAAAAGGAAGCCCGGAGGATTCTGAATGAAGTGGAAGAAGAACTGGGCTGGATGTATGAAACTCTGCATACAGACGGGAAAACAAAAGGAAGAATTGAGTATACTGTTTGGAGTGAAGTGTTTAACTGCCCTGAATGTTTAGGAGAAATAATTTTTCTGGAAGAGGCGTTGGATGATGAAAGTAAACGGGTGAAAGATGAATTTTCCTGTCCACATTGTAATTCCTTGTTATCAAAAAAAAATCTTGAAAGATGTTATGTGTCCCGTTTTGATCCTGTATTAAATGAGACAATAAAAAAACTGAAGCGCGAACCATCAATCATTGTTTATAAAATCGGAAAAAACCGTTATGAGAAAAAACCTGATGCGCTCGATCTTGAATTGCTTAAAAAAATTGAACAGATACCTTTGCCATCTGAAGTTCCCACAATTAAAATTCCGCCAATGCACATGACACATCAACGTGCAAAGATGGATCGAGCTGGTGTAACATATATTCATCATTTTTTTAAACCTCGCTCCATTCATGCTTTGGCAACTTTGTGGAGAAAAGCCAATGAAATATCGGATAACCATATCCAAAAAATGCTATTGTTTACTTTTGAACAATCTATCTGGGGGCTTTCAATTTTAAACAGATATCAACCTATTCAGCACGGTCGTCCTGGAGGTTCTCAAGTTAATAGGCAAATGACAGGAGTATATTATATTGCCTCTCAAATTGCTGAATGTAGTCCTATATATAATATCGAAGGCAAAATTTCCCGTCTTGGCAAAGCATTTAGAATAAATCCATCAAATCAGAATAATTTTATAGCAAATACCGGTTCTGCATCATTTCTATTTTTACAAAATGAATCAATAGATTATATATTTACTGATCCCCCATTTGGTGAAAATATTTATTATGCAGATCTCAATTTTTTGACAGAATCGTGGCATCGTATTTTTACAAATGCCAAATCCGAAGCCATTATTGATAAATTCAAAGAAAAACGATTAGTTGAGTATCAGGAACTCATGCGGCAGTGTTTTTCTGAATATTACCGTGTTCTGAAACCCGGACGTTGGATGACCATTGTATTTCATAACTCCCAAAACGCCGTATGGAATGCGATTCAGGAAGCCCTGCAATCTGCCGGTTTTGTTGTTGCAGATGTACGGATTCTTGATAAAAAACAGGGATCTTACCGTCAAGTTACAAGTGATGCGGTCAAACAGGATCTCATCATCTCAGCCTACAAACCCAATGACGGCCTTGAGCATCGCTTTGAACTCAGCGCGGGAACCGAGCAGGGCGCGTGGGATTTCATTCACACACATCTCAAAAAACTCCCTGTTTTTGTTTCCAAAAACAATCAGGCCGAAGTTATGGCGGAACGACAGAATTACCTGCTCTATGACCGCATGGTGGCTTTTCATGTTCAGCGCGGCGTAATTGTACCCCTTTCCGCAGCCGAATTTTACGCGGGGCTTTCCCTGCGCTTTCCGGAAAGGGAAAGCATGTTTTTTCTTCCTGAACAAATCCCGGAATATGACAAAAAACGCATGAAAACCGAAAGCATTCTGCAGCTTGAACTCTTTGTCACCAATGAAATATCGGCCATTCAGTGGCTAAGACAGGAACTGGGAAAAAAGCCCCAGACCTTTCAGGAACTCCACCCCGGATTTATAAAAGCCATTGGCGGATGGAGCAAAAACGAGGAACCCATTGAACTTTCCACCCTTCTGGAGCAGAATTTTCTGCGTTTTGAAGGCAAAGGCCCCATTCCTCCGCAGATTGTCTCGTGGATGAAAAAAAGCTCTGAACTCCGCAAAATCATGCAAAATGAAATTGCCGCGGGAAACGCAGAGGAAAACAGCACCGGACTCATCACTCATCACACATCACTCATCACTCATTCCAAAGACCGGTGGTACATTCCTGACCCCAACAAAGCCGGAGACCTTGAAAAAATCAGGGAAAAATCCCTGCTAAAAGAATTTCAGCACTGCAGGGAATCCAAAAACAGACGCCTGAAAGTGTTCCGCATGGAGGCCATTCACGCGGGATTCAAAAACGCATGGCAGGCCAAAGACTACAGAACCATCATTGAAGTTGCCAGAAAAATACCGGAAAGCATTCTGCAGGAAGACCAGAAACTGCTCATGTGGTATGATCAGGCTTTAATCCGAACAGGAGAGGATGCCTAGGGAGTGATGAGTTATGAGTTATGAGTGATGAGTGATGAGTGATGAGTGATGAGTGATGAGTTATGAGTGATGAGTTATGAGTGATGAGTTATGAGTGATGAGTTATGAGTGATGAGTTATGAGTTATGAGTTATGAGTTATGAGTGATGAGTTATGAGTTATGAGTGTAGGGTGTGCAAAATCGCTGTCGGAAATCCGGTCTGCTCTGTGCACAAAGCGATTTTGCACACCATGCCCCCTGGAACGTCAGGTTCTCATCAGAACAGGAGAGGATGCCTAGGGAGTTATGAGTGATGAGCAGATTTGACAACTTTCCAAAAGTTGTCAAATCTGGAACGTCAAATCCATTAATATCTCCATCATAACAAAATAAAATGGTTTCCAAATGAATGACTGGCGCGATCATATTCTTGAAAAACTGACTCCGGGCATAAAACTGACGCTGATCGCAGATCCGGACGGGCTTCTTGCAGAGGAAAAACTTGCAGAGGAAATCCGGCGCCGCGGGTTTGAGATTCTGGTGTTTGAGGATTCCCTGACCTTCCGCTTTTCCTATGAATCCGCATACCGCACACGATGGGATGCCGGAGACAATTCACCGGAACTGCTTGTGTGTTCTCAAAAAGATGATTTCAGCACACTGCCCTGGGATCTGCACATGAGGGGAAGAAAACTGCAGTTTCATCTCAAAGACCTTTTCCCCAGCCTCAGCTATCCTGCTGTGCGCGAACTGGACAGAAGCGATCTGGATGCCCTGTACCGTGCCATGAAACAGCATCATCCTGAAAACATGGGAGAAAATGCCACAAAAGACTTTATTCTCCGGCATGTTTTCGGCATTGTGCCGGAAAACATCCGGCATCCTGAGGATCTGCTGCCGGTCCTGCTGCGTCAGCATTTCCGAAAACAGACAATGCCGGAGGGCATTGTGAAAAGATGGATTCAGATTCTGCGGCAGAATCCGGTATTTCAGGACTGGAATTTGGAGCAAATTGTACCGGATTCAAACGCATTTTTCCGCTTCCTGCAGGAACGCTGGCCTCTTTTTCTGGATATGCAGGTGCAGGAAACAGCGGAACTTCGGGAAAGTGCGGATTCCCATCTGGAATTCACAGGCCCTGCCGCGCTTCCCTTTTCCCATGCAGATATACGCGTGTATATTGACAGCCTTTTTCTGGAAGGGCTGCTGCGGCCGGTTTCCCATATTCATGCGCACAGATTCAGGGATTCCTGGATTTCAGCCGGACTGAAACCCGATTCCGGAGAACTGCGGATAAAACGTGTGGAAAAAATCATGGAAAGAGCCGCGTCCTGCATTCCTGAGGCAGCGGCCCGGCATCAGGAATGGATAAAATTTCTTCCCTTATGGTCAGAACTTTGCATTGAATACCACGCGCTCGCGTCTTTTCCAAGTGACAGCAGCAGTTTTCCGGCAGGTGCGGAAGAAAAATTTCAATCCCTTCAGCATCGCGCAGACACGGCATTTTCATTCTGGCTCAGTCAGCGTTATGCAGCGCTCTGCAATCTGCCGCTTCCGCCGGTCATGGTGCATCATATTCCCAGGATGATGGCGCGCATGATGGAATCCTCTGAAAAAATCAAAACCGCGCTGCTTGTCATAGACGGAATGGGTTTTGATCAGTGGATTCTTGTACGCGGTGAACTGCAAAAACAGATTCCGGGACTTGTTTTTTCCGAATCCGCTGTTTTTGCATGGATTCCCACTGTCACCTCTGTTTCAAGGCAGGCCCTGTTTTCCGCTTCTCCGCCCGCGTTTTTTCCCTCCTGCATTCACAGCACTGCAAAAGAGCCGGTGCTGTGGAGAAAATTCTGGGAAAATCAGGGCATTTCCCCTTCCCGGATTGCTTACCTGAAAACTGTGGAAGAAATGGACAGGGCAGAGCTGGAAGAACAGCTTTTTTCCCCGAAAATCCGGGTGGCAGGTCTTGTGATAAACAAAATTGACAAAATCATGCACGGAATGGAACTGGGAACCGCAGGAATGCACAGTCAGACAAGGCAGTGGGCTTCGCAGGGTTATCTGGCGGAACTGATTGCAAATCTCAAAGCACATGACTTTCAGATTGTCATCACATCGGATCATGGAAATGTGGAAGCCCTGGGATGCGGAAATCCGTCTGAGGGAGCGCTTGCAGATATGCGCGGGGAACGGGTCAGACTGTATCCGGATCCAATTCTGCGAACAAAAGTGGTGCGGGATTTCGGCAATGGCATTGCATGGGAACCCGCGGGACTGCCGGAGCATTTTTTCCCTTTGATCGCGCCGGGCCGGACAGCCTTTGTCAGAAAAGGGAAAAAAACTGTGACACATGGCGGAATTTCACCGGAAGAGGTCATGGTTCCCTTTGTGAGACTGTAAGATGAAATCCAAAAAAAAAATTCAGCATTAACCCGGAGTTTTCTGCCGCGAAGGCGCAAAGACACACAGTTTCACAAAGGTTTAATGCTCAACTGTGTTTTTCGGATTTCATATAATTGATCCCGGTTCTTCAGGGATTATTGCGCAAATGCACTTTTCAGCCACGAATCTGCACGAATAAACACGAATTATACCGATTCTCCATTGATTTGATGCAGTGCTTTCCGCACATCCGAAAGTTTCCGGCTATTCAAAAAAACCGGATTTTTCGGAAAAATCCGGTTTTTCTGGTTTTTTCTGCGCAACCGGCAGAAGATACTGCATAACTTCAATGGTGATTCGCTTAGAGTTTTCAGGCTTGACAACGCACCAGTTTTGCATTTTTTTCAAAACATTGAAAACGGGAGAGCGCATTGACACGCAGAGCAGCACGGATTGCCTATGATCGGTTTATAAAAGTCCCCTGGCTGGAGCAGGCCGCAGCATATGCGGAACAGGGACTGGGGATTTCTGAAATCAGCCAGGGGCTGGAAAATTTTCTTGAAGGTCAGATTCAGGGAAAAAATTCCCGAAGAAAAACAAGAACTGTCCTCACAGGGGTATGGGTGAATCTGCCTGAGGAAATGACCGGTTTCAGAAATCAGGGACTGAAACTGCTCAAAACCCTGAAAGAACCTGAACGGCTGGCAGTGCACTGGGGCATGAGCGCGGCAGCCTATCCCTTTTTCGCATTTGCAGCGCGGCAGATTGGAAGACTTCACAAACTGCAGAATGAAATCACGTCCGCTCAGGTAAAAAGACGCATTGCAGAGCACTATGGAGATATTGAGTCGGTTCACAGGGCTGCCGCGCGTCTGATGCAAAGCCTGTGTTCCTGGGAGGTCCTGGTTCCCAAAACCAAAGGGAGTTATACTGCGGCCTCCCCAATTCCTCTCAGGAACCCGCTTCTGCTGCCCTGGATTGCGGAAGCCACCTTTTATGCCCGGTCTTCCCCCGGTCTTTCCCTTCGGCAGATCAGCACAGATCCCCTGTGGTTTCCCTTCAGTTTCAGTGTTGACAGCAAAGATATTGCACAGTATCCCTCTCTTACCCTGTTCCGTCAGGGGCTGGATGAGGATTTTGTGATGAAATAAGGTAAGTTCCGGTATGAAAATAAGCTGTACAAACCCTGAGGGTTTTCGGGCAGTAAAACTGTCAAGTTCCGGAAAAAAATATGCCAAAGGAGTGCCAAACTGAAAGTTTGGCAGTGTCTGACAGTTGACAGTCGATCACAAACTTTCAGTTTGTGACTCCCTCAGACATGGTACTGCTTTGTCAACTCTGATTTTATGAACTGAACTGTTCAGAAAAACCGGATTTTTTCGAAAAATCCGGTTTGTTGCAACTCACAGATTCAAGGCTGCCAAAGCAGTGTCAGCAATGGCATCTCCTGCATCAGAGATTTTCCAGCACAAAGGCTGTCCGATCTCTGACCGGAAGCACGGGAACCCGTATCAGATCATAGGCAAGCATTTCATAGGCAGCGGCAGTGAGCGTGTCCAGTTTTGCAGCGGTCTGCTCATCCTCACTTCTCACCCGGTCTTTTGCAAATGCCAGCCGCTCGAAAAAGAATATCTTTTGGTAGCGCACAGCACCGGAGTGCAAAATCGCGTCCTGCGGATTCAGTCCGGAAAGATGATAATATCCAATGCTGTCCGGTATGCCCCGATCCAGAAAAATCTGTTCGCTGGCGGGAAGGAGCGCCTCATTTTTCAGCTTCTGGCACAAAATGGCCTGCTGCATTTTCAGCGCATCGCCCCGGATGCTTTCCATTGTCCGGCCTTTTTGCAGTTCGCTGTCAATATAGGCCCGTGCCGCCTCATGGACAACCCGAAATCCCCTTCTTTCCAGTTCGCAGATAACAGAGGTTTTCCCGGAACAGGGCGCGCCGGTGATCACATACCAGTTTGTATGACGTGTCATTTTTGCTGCAATGAATTTTTTGATTGAAAGCAGAATCACTCATCACTCATCACTCATCACTCATCACTCACAACTCATCACTCATCACTCATCACTCACAACTCACAACTCACAACTCATCACTCACAACTCAC
>CAZDIU010000127.1:7765-13779 GCA_964505535.1 uncultured Desulfobacterales bacterium
AACTCATCACTCACAACTCATCACTCACAACTCATCACTCACAACTCATCACTCACAACTCATCACTCATCACTCCCCCCTCCCCCTCTCTTTTTATGCCAGCAGATCCGCAGGCATTTCGCAGGAAGAGGGATCGGCTTTTTTCTTTTCCACATAATGAGCGGCAGCCAGCGCAGCCGTGCATCCTTCTCCTGCGGCCACCACAATCTGCCGTGCGTATTTCTCTTTCAAATCGCCGACCGCAAAAATGCCCGGAATCCGGGTTTCGCATTTTTCATCTGTCACCACATAACCTTCCGCGTTGCGCTTGATTCCTGCCGGAACCAGTGCGTTGTTGGGATTGAACCCGATAAACACAAACACACCGTCTGTTTCCAAATCCCTTTCCTCTCCGGTTTTTGTGTCTTTGAGACCCACTGCGCACACACCGTTCTCATCTGCTTTGATTTTTGTCAAAACCGTATTCCAGAGCATTTCAATCTTGCATTCAGCCTTGATCCGCTCCTGCAGAATCATTCCGGCCCGAAGCGCATCCCGGCGGTGCGCGATACAGACTTTTTTGGCAATTTTTGCCAGATACAGGGATTCCTCAGCCGCACTGTCGCCGCCGCCCACCACCACAACGGTTTTGTTTCGGAAAAAGAAACCGTCACAGACTGCACAGTAGGAAACGCCTTTGCCGTAATATTCATCTTCGCCCGGAATGCCCAGTTTGCGGGGACTTCCGCCGGTGGCAAGAATCACGGCATGGGTTTTCAGCGCGTTGCCGCCCGCAAGTTTCACCGTGTGAAATTCCAGTCCGGGTTCCACCGCAGTCACTTCATCAGACAGGGTTTCCAGACCGCAGGCCTGGGCATGTTCCGAAAATTTCATGGAAAGTTCCGAACCGCTGATATGCGTGAATCCGGGATAGTTTTCCACTTCATCAGACATCGTGACCTGACCGCCGGGAATGCCTTTTTCCACCAGCACGGTTTTCAACGCGGCACGCATGGCATAAATCCCGGCAGTCAGTCCGCCCGGCCCGCCTCCCACAATGACCAAATCATATACGCTGTTTTCCGGCATTTTTTAGCTCCCTTTCTGCTGCTTTCCCATCAGCAAATTTGCATTTCCGATTTTTTTCAATATGCAGAATATACCGATACTTGGAACATTTTACTTGTTCCGATGAGGAAATTTTCTGCATGAAATGCACCTGAAAAATCCGGCAATCTGTTTAAACACAGAGTGACACAGAGTTTCCTCAAAGTCGCACAGAGTTTTTTTCTGTCCGAAATCCGGATAAAAAACAAATTCTCTGCAAAATGTTTCAAGTAATGGTATATATCAGCCACGAATCGCACGAATTTCATTTTTTGTGCAATTCGTGCAATTCGTGGCTCTCAAATCAGGTTCCGTTGAATTTGAATGCCCCTCTGCTGTTTTTTCTCAGTAAATTTGCATTTTTGATTTTTTTTCATATGCAGAATGTTTGCCACGAATCACACGAATCACACGAATTTCATTTTTTGTGCAATTCGCGTAATTCGTGCAATTCGTGGCTCTCAAATCAGGTTCCGTTGAATTTGAAGGCCCCTTTTCCCAGAATGTCGTGCAGGTGCAGAATGCCCAGCACCACGCCTCCGGCACTGCATACGGGCAGTACCGTGATTTCAAATGCTTCCATCATGTTGAGCGCATCATAGGCCGGGGTTTCAGGCCGCACATTTTTGGGCTTCAGGGTCATGATTTCCCCTGCATTTTTTCCGGAAAAGGAAATCTGCTTTGCCAGCATCCTGCGGATGTCGCCGTCTGTGATAATCCCGGAAAGAGTGCGATCCGGTTTGACCACCAGCGCAACGCCCAGACTGACGCGATCCATCACGGCCAGTGTTTCACTCATGGACGTATTTTCATACACCAGAGGAACAGTGTCGCCGATCAGCATGAAATCCTCCACCTTTTTGGAAAGCCGCTGCCCCAGCGCTCCGCCCGGATGGATTTTTCTGAAATCCCCGGATTTGAAGTTTTTGCAGTTGATGAGCACCACAGCCAGCGCATCTCCCATTGCCAGCAGCGCGGTTGTGCTGGAAGTGGGCGCCAAACCCATTGGGCAGGCCTCCTTTTCCACGCCCACATTGATCACAATGTCACTGTTTTTTCCCAAAGTGGAATCCGGTCTGCCGGTGAACGCGATGATTTTGCACCCGATGCTGCGGATGCTTGGAATCATGATGTTGAGTTCATCGGTTTCGCCGCTGTTGGACAGAGCCAGCAGAATGTCATCCGGGCAGACCATTCCCAAATCCCCGTGCATGGCCTCGACCGGATGCAGAAAAAAAGACCGGGTTCCGGTGCTGTTGAAGGTGGCCACAAATTTGCGTCCGATAATCCCGGATTTTCCAATGCCTGCCACAATCAGCCGTCCGGTGGAATGGCAGATCAGCTCTGTCATCTGCCGGAAACTGTCATCAATATGATCAACAAGATGCAGAATTCCCTCTGCCTCTGTGCGCAAAACTTCTTTTGCCTGTTCCAGTATCATTGCTGTTTTTCCTTGTATATTTTCCATATGCCTGTCTGCTGAAATCTCATTGCCGTTTTGATTGTTCCAGCTATAAAGCAGGTTTAGCTGAACAGCGGATTTGACACACTGTCAAAAAATCAATATACTGTCTGCTCAATCCGATCCGCAAGCCATTGATTCAGGCTCTTGCCGGAGCGTTTTGCAGCGGCAAAAACTCTTCGATGCAAATCCGGGGAAAGCCGCAGTGTCAGTCTGCCGGAAAAGGGTTTATCCGGTTCTTTCCCGTGACGTTTGCAGAAATCTGTATAAACATCAACAGATTTTTGAAATTGCTGTCTGATTTCCGAAACTGATTTTCCCTGAAAGGTGATTACATCACATGTGTTAATCACTTCCCCGTGAAAAATTTCAGCCTCATCATCAAATTCCACATGAGCGATATATCCTTTATACTCCATCACGGTTTTACTCCTGCCTCTGACAAAAAACGGCGCATGGATTTGACTGCGCCCCTGTCTGTTTCTTTCTGCGGATGCGGCAGGTGAAAGACTGCTGCAATCCCGTTTAACAATATCCCAACCCTTGATCCCTCAGACTCTTCAACAACTGCCCCAAGAGATATAAGCATGGATTCAATATCACGCCAGGGAATGTTTGCTCTGAGGGGATTTTCAAATATGGCTTTCAATGTTTTTCGGTGCTTTGAATTCATTTATTTTTTTCCTGTCCAGTTCCGCAGGAATTGCAAACACTCCCCATCATATACAGTCTGGAATGCAACATCTTTGAATCTATGCTTTTTCCAGCTCAAATCATCAATATCATTAAACCTGCTGCAAATATGATATTCTTTTCTGTCTGATGAAGTCAGGTCTTTTGGACACAGCAGAGATTCTTTTTCCTGTGCCTTTTGTCTGCCGGACGCTGACGGAGCAGCACATAGGTGGCGCCCGCGCTGCCGTCACAGGATCGGGCGCTGGCAAATGCCATCACCCATTTGCGCCAGGGGCCGGTGGTCAGCCACTGGCAGATTCTGTTTTTCAGCACCGGCATGACCGGAGAGGAAAGGCCCCGGCCATGAACAATCAGTACTGTGCGTTTTCCTTCGCTCACGGATTTTTTCAGAAAATCCTCAAACACCTCCCGCGCGGCAAACACATTCAGCCCGTGAAGATCAATATAATCCTGAACCGAAAAATCCCCCCGGTGCAGACGCCGCGGAATGTCGGGACTGACATTGCATCCCCTTCCCTCCATGTATTCCGGCGTGTCTGACACAATGAAACCATCGCCGGAAACAACAAGATTTTTCAGCATGGAAAGGGTTTCTGCGCCTGTGTCTTCAGCAGGCCGGGCCGCGTGCGGGGGATTTTGTTTCTGCACTGCAAAATTGTCCCATGAAACAGGGGTGACATCAGACATGGCCTCCTGAAACAACTGCTGCTCATTTTCCGGAAATTCCGGAAAGGATTTTGTTCCAACCCGTTTCAGAGGGGGCGCATATGAAAAGGCCGCAAGCCGGATATTTCTGTTTTCAATCAGACGCTGCAGTTCCGCAAAGGGTCTGTGTCCAAAGTCATCGGAATGTTTTTTTTCTGCACGGTTCATGATCTCACCTCCGCTCAGGGTTTCCAAAAAGGGAAAAATCTTCTTTTTCAACTGTCCGGGGGAAAAATTTCTTTCCTGGATGCTCCTTTCTTATACCGGTAATAATCGCGGAGAATTTGCGCATGGTCAAAGGCAATGGTTTCCGGAAGGGAGACTTCCGTGAATATGCCCAGTTTTCCGGCATCATCCCCTGCTTTGGGAATGCCGATCCCGCGCGCAAGAAACACGGTTGTCACGGTGTGATGCCGGGGATCCCGTGCCGGGTCCGAATACACATGAAACTGCTCTTCCAGAAGCACATCCAGAGAGGTTTCCTCTTTGGCCTCCCGCCTTGCAGCGTTTTCCAGAGATTCCCCGTAATCCGCGAATCCGCCCGGCAACGCCCATCCGTAAGGCGGATTGCGGCGCTCAATCAGAATGATTCCCTGCCCGGTTTCAATAATGATATCCACTGTGGGCAGCGGATTTCTGTATTTTTTTTCCATGCTAAAGCTCCGGAACGCCCGAAGGAATCAGGCAGGCAAAAACCAGTTTTTCCTCTCCGGTGCTGCGTATGCGATGTTCCTCATTTCCGGGAATGAATGCTGTGTATCCGGGAGATACCGGTATCCATTCCCCTTTGCAGAACACTTCTCCTTTGCCGGAATGAAAAAAAATTTCATGCTCCCAGTCATGCGCATGAAGGGGCGTGAATCCCCCCGGAGCAATTTCAAACACCCGCATGCAGAAACTGGGCGCGCCATCGGCCTTTCCAATGACAACCCTGCCAGTCACGCCTTTGACAGCCTCAGATTCAAACTGTCTGGGCTCGGCTTTGCTGTAATGAACGATTTTCATATCCTTATACTCCTTTCAGTTAAATCCGGATAGTTGGAAAAATCAATCTTTGCGATCCTCAATTTTCTGAATTCTGGAAGCAAAAGACTCCTCCGGCAGCATGACCATCAGATCATTGGGAGAGACAGAGGAATTTTCCGCTGCCTCTTCGATCTGTCTGTACAGGGTTTTGGGAATTTTCATCATCATGATTTTGTTGTTGGCAAAATACCCTGTCGCGTCAAACCTGGAACCGCCCACCGGTCCGGCCAGCCCCAGAACAGCAAACAGGGGCAGACCCATTTCTTCCCGGCATCCTGCTGTTTCGGGCCATATTAACCTGATTGACAGTCTGAAAGCAAGGAATTGTTGAAAACAATGCCGGTATATCCTGTTTCCTCATGAGGCCCGGAATAACCGGGATCGTGCTGCCTGAACAAAGAATCACAGAATATTTCTTTTTCATCCCTTCAGATTGTGTTATATACATCAGAATTTTCCAGGTACAAGTTAAAAATGATTCATAAATCAGATTGATACAGTGCGGGACCGCAAAAAAGTGAACCGTCCTCCTTTTCTGTTCATTCCCATCGGCATTTTGCTGAATCTTCTTGGGGCAGGGCAAACGCGTTTGAAAAACCGGTATTATAAAAATCAACAGGTTAAAAAATGTCAAAAATTTGGCTTTTTTGATAACCAATTGTTTTTACAGAAATCAAAAATCATGCCAAAGTCAAATGCGTCTGCCCTGGCTGCCATATGCAGTGATTCAGAATGAAAATAAACGTAACTGACAGAAATAGAAACGATTTTTACAGAGAAACACCTCTCCTGTTTCCCGATCTGATTGTCTGAACGGGATTTCCGTATCCGGTATTTTCCTGTTTACGTTTCACTCCTTTCTTTATCTGAAAAATGTGAGAAGATTATCCCGTATTCCGGAGCGGGCGTCTCCCTTTCTGTCAGTCGCAACGGAACTGAATTCTGCGTTTCAGTAATTCCTTAAGTATCTCTGAATTCAATATTATAAGTAAGGCAACATAAATTTTCGGGTGCAAAGTTTTCAGAAAAACCGGATTTT
>CAZDIU010000128.1:0-13701 GCA_964505535.1 uncultured Desulfobacterales bacterium
CGGAAAGCGTTCTGGCAACCCTGTGGAAGGTGGATGACAAAGCCGCGTCCCTGCTCATTGCACAATTCTACCAAAACATCGGAACCGGTGAAATGACAAAGGCGCAGGCCCTGCGGAATGCACAGAAAAAACTGATCCGTGACAGAAAGTTTGAACACCCGGAATTCTGGGCTCCGTTTCTGCTCATCGGGAACTGGATGTAATACCGAATCTCCATTGAAAATATACTTATTAATTCCCCTCCTGAGAGGCAGGTCTGTTAAGTTCTGTGACAACTGACTGAAATCATTATTCCCTCTTTAGAAAAGGGGGGAAAACGCTTAAGTCAACAGCATTGGGCGTGGAGGTGGGGTGATCGGAAAAAACACAGAACGCAGAGTGGGCAAAAGCGAAGCGCTGCCCGCCTTTTGTGCAGGATGGTGGGCACGGTAAAACATGTGCCCATCCTACTCTCCGGAGTGGTTCAAAGCGGGGATTATTGTGCATCCCCAATTATCTGAATATATTCCTTTTGCAACATACCGGTGAAAAGTGGAAAAAGGCCAATCCTTTACCTGTGTCACATATCCGTGCTTTACAGGGTTGTAATGGATGTAATCTATATGAGTTTGATAATCTTTATCATTCCGTATCATATGTTCCCAGAATCTCCTTTGCCAGACAGTGCTTTCCCTGTGTTTTTCTTTGGATGCGGTTATCCATTCCGGGTTGTGAAGCATTGTTTTGGTCTGTTTTGAAAAATTCGATTTGATAAGACTCCAACGGGTGGAATAATCGGAATCTCCTTCGGGCAATGTCCATATACAGTGCATATGATCCGGCATCAGCACCCATGCATCAACGGAAAAAGGATGTCTGCTGCGCACTCGGTCAATAACCTCCCGCAAAATTGTCCGGCATTCCTGCCGATCAAAAATGTACCGACGCCGAAATGTCACCAATGTGAAAAAGAATGTCCCTCCAGTCAAAAATGCCCGATGATAATTCGGCATCTTTATCTCCCAATAAAATCCGATTATTTAGTTCCGCAGGGTGGGCAGAAGCGCATTTCGGCAAGCTCAATGACCGAAGCGTTGCCCACCTTTTATGCAGGACGGTGGGCACGGTAAAGCGTGTGCCCTTGTTACCGTAGTTACCGTAGGGTGGGCAAAAGCGGAGCGTTGCCCACCGTTTATGCAGGATGGTGGGCACGGTAAAGCATGTGCCCACCCTACCTAATTCGCATCATTAGAGACCTGTAAGATCACTGACAGCATATTCAAGCATGTTTCCAATATCTGTCTGCGCCTGTTTCATTCGCAAATCAAGTTCATCGCAGAGTGACATGAGTTGTTGAATTTTCGCAACAATCCGCTGCTGTTCTTTTTCTGGTGATATAGGGAAAAGCAATGAGCGCAGAGCAGTCCCATTTACATTTGGCTGTCCTGTTCCTTTTGATTCAGCATAGAGTTGCATCCAATATAATGGAGATTCGAGGAAATATTTCATATACAAAGGAAATATTAAGGAACTTGGAACAATTCTGATCAGATAAGAAGCAAAAACTGATGGGAATGGAATATTATCAACTAAAAATGATTTTCCGATTGTACCACCTGTACGTGCAATTAATATATCGCCATTATTGAGTTTATAATTTTCAATAGCATTACTATCAATTCTGCAACCCGGCACATTTGGCCAATCAACCCGACCATTTTGAATATCTGTTATTCTAAGATATTTTAAATCCTTAACATATGGATCTGCCGAAGCTGTATAGCCATATTGAACTGAAAATACAACATGATCTAAACATGTCCATTCCCAACCTGCTGGCAAAATATATGGAATATCTTTATTATCAAAAGGTTTTAACTGTTTGAACAACTTAATTTTTTTCTCTTTTGTCAATTTTTCTTTTTCATCTGTGATTTTCCTTAACAACACAGACGCTGGTTCATCCTCCGGATCCTGCGGAACCAGCTTCCCCTGCACTGCCAGTTGCAATATCAGTTCCCTGAGTTTCTGCACGCCGTTGGGTGCATCTGCAAAAAAAGCAAAATTTTCAAAAAACATTTCCGGATTCATGCAGATTTCCCTTCGAGTGCAGCCATCAGTTCCTGTTTCAACTTCCCCCTTCTCCCTTCCCCCTTCACACTTCCCACTTTTTCCTCCGAGCGCAGCCATCAGTTCCTGTTTCAGATTCTCCCGAATCTCTGCAATTTCCTGCAAAAGAACCTTGTAATCTTTCAGCATTTTTTCAGAATCCTGCTTTTCCGTCTTTGCCTGATGGGGATTGGATATATCCAGATTGTAAATGGGCCAGTAAATCGCATCCCCGGCTTCCTGTGCCATTTTTGCCTTTTCCCGCAACCCTTCCGCGTCTTTCTGAAACTGCTTCTGCTTATCCTGCAATTCCTTAATTTTTTTCCTGTTTTTCTTCTCCTCCTTTTTCAGATCCGCTATGTCCTTTGCAATCAGCCGGACTTCCGCTTCCATGCGCATGGCCTTTTTGGTATGGGCATCGGCCTCGGCCCAATGGGGTTTGGCTTTGGAAAGAGCCTCTTGTTTCAGGCTCCTGAAATCAATCTTCCACGCATATTCATTTTCCGTCCGCTCATGCCACCATGCTTTTTCCGGCTCAAATTCCTCCACCTGCATAGGTTTGGTTTTGGAATAGGATTTGTAACCTTGGGGATAGGGATGTTCATAAAACCAGATTTCCTCTGTGGGGCCGCGTTTGGTGAAAAACAGGAGATTGGTTTTGATACCGGTATAGGGATTGAAAACCCCGTTGGGAAGCCGGACAATGGTATGCAGCCTGCATTCTTCCAGCAGTTTTTCCTTGATACGGGCTTTCACGCCGTCACCGAACAGGGTTCCGTCCGGCAGCACAATCCCGCACCGTCCCCCTTTTTTCAGCAGCCGGATAATCAGCAGCAGAAACAGATCCGCAGTTTCCCGGCTTTTGATGTTGAAATTCTTTTCAATGCCGTCTTCCTCCTGCCCCCCGAAAGGCGGATTGGTGAGAATCACATCCACCCGATCTTTTTCCGCAATTCCCTTGTCCCCCTCCCGCAGGGCATTGTCATGACGGATAAGGGACGGGGTTTCGATGCCGTGCAGCATCATATTGGTAATGCACAGCACATGGGGCAACTGCTTTTTTTCAATTCCCAGGATGGAAGCCTGCAACTGACTTTCCTGTTCCGGTGTTTTCACATAATGCTTTCGCACATGGTCAATGGTGCAGGAAAGAAAACCGCCGGTTCCGCAGGCCGGGTCCAGAACCTTTTCTCCGGCTTTGGGATCAGTCATTTCCGTCATAAACTGCGTGACCGCACGGGGCGTATAGAATTCACCGGCATTTCCCGCGCTTTGCAGGTCTTTGAGGATTTTTTCGTAAATCTCGCCGAACTGCCTTCTGTCATCCGAGCGGTTGAAATCCATTTCATTGATTTTGTTGATAACCTGCCGGATCAGCGTGCCGTTTTTCATGTAATTGTTGGAATCGGCAAACACCTCACGGATAATCTGCGCACCGGTTTCGGCTCCGGGGGCATTGAGTTCCCTGAGCGTTTTGAAAAGCTCATTGCTGATAAACTCCAGCAGTCTGTCACCGGTCAGCCCCTCGTCTTTTCCGGCCCATTCCCGCCACCGCAGATGTTTCGGCATGGGGGATGCATATTTTCCGTTTCTGATTTCCCTTTCCTTTTCCTGATCATCAAAGATTTTCAGAAACAGCATCCAGGCCAGTTGACCGATCCGCTGGGCATCACCGTCAACGCCCGCATCTTTGCGCATAATATCCTGAATGGATTTCACAACACCTGAAATACTCATTTCATGCCTTTCGTTATTCAAATTTCTGTAGGGTGGGCAAAAGCGGAGCGTTGCCCACCATTATCAGCAATCGGTGGGCACAAAAACCGTGCCCACCCTGCTTTCATTTATGCGGTGGGCACAAAAAACCGTGCCCACCCTGCTTATGCGGCTTTGTACAACTGCCCTTCCAACTCCCGGATTGCCTGAAAATACCCGTCACGTCCGCCGAACAGATTCACAATTTCAATCAGCGTACCGAACTGACAGACAGGCTGCACCTTCAGCATATTGATGTCCTCAACAGGTTCAATGCCTTCATCCGCATATTTATCCAGAATCGCATTCAGCACTTTGGCGGCCTGTTCCCCGTACCGGCTGAAATAATCCCTTTTCCGTACATTTTCAGCCCGTTCCCGCCGGGTCAGGGGCGGCTGCCCGTACACCGTATGGCAGATCAGATCAAAGGGATCCAGATCTTTGCCGATTTCCTCTGCCAGAGCTTCCCAAAAAACGCCCTGTTCCCTCAGTTCCGCAAGAATCACCTGCTTCTGTTCCGCAGTATCCCATTTTTTCAGAAAATCATCCAGGGAGGCAAATTCCTTTCTCACAGTTTTTCGGGTAAAATCCTTTAAGGATTCGGTAATCAGCTTTCCGTCTTTGCCGTAATACTGCACCCGTTCCGCTGCAACATGCACTTCCACATCATCCACCACATATTTCATGCGCGCAGGAGGAAACGGCCCCGGATCATCCGGCAGAACCGGATCTGTGCCGGTTCCGTCCTCCTCTGTTTCCTCCCTGTGTTCCGGATTTTCAGGCTCACCTGTATCCGGATCTTCCGGCGGAACAACCGGATCATCCTCCTCTGGTTCATAAATCTGCACCGGATCGCCGTCAAAATCCGGATCGGCAAACAGTTCCGTAGCCTTTTTGAAATCCATGATGGTGAAATAAAACTTGCCGAATGCCTCGTTGATGCGGGTTCCTCTGCCGATAATCTGCTTGAACAGGGTCATGGACTGAATCCGCTGATCCAGCACAATCAGTTTGCAGGTCTGGGCATCCACCCCGGTACTCAGCAGTCTGGAAGTGGTGACAATGACCGGATACAGGCTTTCCTGATCAATGAAATTGCCCAGTTCGTCCTTTCCGACTGCATTGTCACCGGTAACCCGCAGGATATACCGGCTGTCCCCGGCCATATCGGGATTTTTATTCACCAGAGCCTGGCGCATCCGTTCCGCATGGTCAATATCCTCACAAAACACAATGGTTTTGGCAAAACGATCCGTATGTTTCAGAAATTCCGTGATTTTTTTGGCCACCAGTTCTGTGCGTTTTTCCAGAATCAGGGTGCGGTCAAAGTCGCTCTGGTTGTATATCCGGTCTTCGATTTCATACCCGTATTTGTCTCTTTTCCCCTGTTCCGGGCGCCATCCGGTCAGATCCTTGTCCAGATCCATCCGCACCACCCGGTAAGGCGCAAGAAATCCGTCTTCAATCCCCTGTTTCAGGGAATAGGTGTAAAGGGGGTCTCCAAAATAATGGATATTGGAAATGTCTTTGGTTTCTTTGGGCGTGGCTGTCATGCCGATATGCGCGGCCGATGAAAAATACTCCAGAATTTCCCGCCATGCTGAATCCTCTGCCGCGCTGCCCCGGTGACATTCATCAATGACAACCAGATCAAAAAAACCGGGGGAAAACTGCCGGTAAATGTTTTTCTCTTCTTCTGTGCCGCTTACGGCCTGATACAGTGCAAGGTAAATTTCATAGGATTTGTCCGCATTCCGTTTTTCGATTTTGCACATTGCGGAACCAAAGGGGCGGAAATCGTTTATTTTTGCCTGATCCACAAGAATGTTCCGATCCGCAAGAAAAAGAATGCGCTTTTTCATTCCGGATTTCCACAGACGCCAGATGATCTGAAACGCGGTATAGGTTTTCCCGGTTCCGGTGGCCATGACCAGAAGAATCCGGTTCATCCCTTTTGCAATGGCCTCCACGGTTCGGTTGATGGCGGCAATCTGGAAATACCGGGGAGATTTTCCCGGAATATCCGGATAATAATCTCTGGTCACAACCGGTTCTGCGGCACTTTCTATGCCTTTGTGCAGACCGTACCGCCTCCAAAGCTCCTGCGGAGACGGGAAAGCATCCAATGGAATTTCCCGCTCTGTTTTCCCGGAAATTCCGGTCATGTCATGTTCCAGAAATCCGCTGCCGTTGGTGCTGTAGGCAAAAGGCACATCCAGCATTCCGGCATAGGTCAGTGCCTGCTGCATTCCGCTGCCTGCGGACAGGGTATTCTTTTTGACCTCTATGACCGCCAGGGGGATATGACTTTTATAAAAAAGCACATAATCCGCCCGTTTTGGCTTTGCACGGGTGTGCAGTCGGCCCCGGACAATGATCCGTCCGGGGGTCAGGGGATAGTCCTCGCGGATTTGGGAAAAAATCTCCCATCCGGCACTGATCAGCGCGGGGGTGACAAATTTTGTGCAAATGTCCCGTTCGCTTAATGATTTTTTGTTCATGAGATCCCCCTGTCTTTTGGTCTCTGCTTTCAAAACAGAAAGGACTTCTATTAAAAATTCAGCAGGGTGTCAAAGGAAAAAGCAGCCCGCCTGTTTTCAGAAATAAAGCGGGATATGTTCGGATTTTTTTTCAACACTTTATTTTCACTTATAAATATTTTGGATTTGACTTTTCTGCGGGATTCATGGAGAATAGACAGCAGGGTGCATCCCATGCCCCTGTCTGACAATGAATCTGAGAAACCTGTCCGGAATTTTTTTCAATGCAAGGAGAGAGAATTTCATGGCTTTGAATTTTGATGCTGTGGGCAAAACCATCGGCCCTGTGCGCAAGGATTACAACTGGAAGGATGCTGTGCTGTACGCGCTGGGGGTGGGAGCCGGTTTTAAGGAACTGGCATACTGTTATGAAAAAAAACTCAAAGTGATTCCCAGTTTTTCCGCAGCCGCAGTGTTTGATCTT
This sequence comes from uncultured Desulfobacterales bacterium, assembly GCA_964505535.1. Lineage (GTDB taxonomy): Bacteria > Desulfobacterota > Desulfobacteria > Desulfobacterales > Desulfococcaceae > JAABRU01. The sequence continues at coordinate 6,808 of CAZDIU010000128.1, forward strand.
TTTTTTCAGGTGGCTGTGGCCACCAATGTGAATCTGGCAGGCATTCTGCACGGAGAGCAGGAACTGGTTTTTCATAATCCCATTCCCCATGAGGGAAGCCTGATTTCAGAAGTGAAAGTCACCCATTATTATGACAAGGGAAAGGACAAAGGTGCGCTGATAATTGCGGAAAGCGAAACTGTGCACTCCAACGGACAGAAACTTTTTTCCGGTGTGTTCACGGTTTTTTCCCGGCTGGACGGCGGTTTTGGCGGGGAAAATGCGCCAAAGAAAACCTTTGCCTTTCCCGACAGACTGCCGGACAGGGACATGCCGGATCAACCGTGTGAGAACCAGCCCCTGCTTTACCGTCTTTCCGGAGATGTGTTTGAACTTCATGCTGATCCGGAATTTGCAAAAATGGTGGGATTTGAAAAACCCATCATGCACGGCCTGTGCACCCACGGTTATGCGTGCCGCGCGCTGATTGCCGCGCTCATTCCGGGCGAGCCGGAACGGGCAAAACGCATGGACTGCCGTTTTTCCAAACCCCTGTATCCGGGTGTTCCCATCCGCACCCTGATCTGGAAAACCGGAGAGGGAAAGGCCGTGTGGAAAACCGTGAACGCACAAACCGGGGACGAGGTGATCACCAACGGTGTGTTTGAATACTGTTAATGCCAATCCGGCATACACGCATGACGGTTTGTTTGGAATGAATCAAAATGAAAAAATATCTGTCTGTTGTATCTGTTTTGATATGCCTTGTGTTTCCGGAATGCAGAATTGCAGCCGGGCAGTGGGACAGGCTGGAAAAACTCACTGGCGCACAGGACGGTGTGCTGATTGCTGACGCGAATGGCAACGTGCTGTTCAGCAAAAACGGAAACATACCGCGTATGCCTGCCTCCACTCTCAAGACCTTTACCGCGCTGATGGCACGGCATTATCTGGGGGATGATTTCCGTTTTGTCACGGAATTCTGGATGGATGAAAAGGAAAACCTGATTGTCAAAGGATACGGGGATCCGCTGCTGATTTCAGAGGTCCTGCCGCAGATTGCCAAATCTGTGCATGAGAAAACAGAGGGTTTTCACGATCTGATTCTGGATGATTCGCATGTTGATCCGGTCATCATTCCCGGCGTAACTTCAACACTCAATCCCTATGATTCACCCAACGGTGCGCTGTGCGTCAATTTCAATACCGTGAGTTTCAGACGTGCCAACGGGGACTATGTGAGTGCGGAACCCCAGACACCGCTTCTGCCGTTTGTGCTGGACAGGGTTCGCAATTCAGGACTGAAACAGGAACGCATTGTGCTTTCTGCGGAAAATAAGGAAACTCTTTTTTATGCAGGCCATCTGCTGCGCTGGTTTTTCAAAAAACAGGGAATACAGACAGACGGGGATATAAAAACCGGAACAGTCCGGCCTGACAAAGATCGGCTGCTGTACCGCCATGTTTCTGATTTTTCTCTGGATCAGGTGATTGTCCGTCTGATGGAATATTCCAACAATTTCATTGCAAACCAGTTGTTCCTCGCTGCCGGAATCAGGGCTTACGGCGCGCCCGGAAATCTGGAAAAAGGGAGAAAAGCTGCTGCTGTGTATGCAAAAAACATTCTGGGTCTGGAGGGAATGGAAATTGATGAAGGTTCCGGCATTTCCAGAAACAACCGCATTTCACCGCAGCAGATGCTGAAAGTGCTGGAAGAATTTGAACCCTGGCGGCATCTCATGCGCCATGAGGGCCGGGAATTTTACAAAACCGGCAGTCTGACCGGCGTGAAAAGCCGTGCCGGATATATTGAAAGTCAGGACGGTTCCCTGTACCGCTTTGCGGTTTTGATCAACACCCACGGAAAGACAACTGATGCTGTGATGAGGGAAATCCTGGGGGTTCTGCCGTAAATTTCATCTGGCTGCCGGCACCAGTGCTCTGCCGGTCTTCAATCTGTGCTTTGCGAAAACCGGATTTTTTTGAAAAATCCGGTTTTCATCTGGTTGCCGGCACCAGCGCTCTGCCGGTCTTCAATCTGTGCTTTGCGAAAACCGGATTTTTTTGAAAAATCCGGTTTTTTTGATAGTGGGTCAAATCGGTTATAGTGGGTCAAATCGCTTGATGATGCAGAAAAAAACACTCCCCTGCCTACTGCTTTGTCAACTTTGACTTTATGAGTTGAAGTATACAAAAAAACCGGATTTTTTAGAAAAATCCGGTTTTTTCAACTCACAAATTCAAGGCTGACAGAGTACTTCCTTAAGGGAGGGGGATTTCAGATCAACGGATTTGACCCACTGCCAAAACAGGGGATTCACACAGCAGGAAGAAAACGCAGGACAGTTTCAAATTCCTGTTCCACTTTTTCCGTCAAAGAACATACACCCTCCGTACTGCCCTGCTTTGCAGTTCTTTCAAGTTCGCAGACCGCTTCCTGAAGTCTGGCAGCCGAGGCATTGGCAGCCATGCCTTTGAGCGCGTGGGCATGAAACCTGATTTTTTCCGCATTGTTTTCCTGTACCGATATTTTCAGTTTTTCAAGTTCCTGTGAAAACTGCTGACCAAACCCCTCCAGAACAATTTTCACGATATTTTCATCCCCGCCCATGCGTCTGAGCAAATCCTGCCGGTCAAACACGGATTGGGTATCCCCCTTTTCTCCAAAGGATGATTCAGATGGATTTTCAGATGGTTGTGCATAAATCTCCTCCGGCCCATCTTTATGAAAGGGGGGATGATGAATGCCGATGCTGCGTCTGATGGCTGCAAAAAGTTCATCCGGGTTCACGGGTTTGGCGATGTAATCATTCATCCCGTTTTCCATACAGCGTTCGCGGGTTCCCTTCATGGCATGGGCTGTCATGGCAACAACCGGCACATTCCGGTTTTCAGAAGAGGAATTCCGGATGATTTTCACAGCCTCCAGGCCGTCCATTTCCGGCATTTCTATATCCATGAGCACAAGATCATAAGTTTTCCGGGCAAGGATTTCCACGGCCTCTTTCCCGTTGTTCGCGATATCCGCGCACAGACTGAATTTCCTCAGAACCGCCAAAGCCACCTGCTGGTTGAACAGATTGTCCTCCACCAGCAGAATGCGGGTATCCGAAGGCAGGGAATGATGCTCACAGACAGCAGACTGCAATTTTTCAGACCTGTGATCCCCTGTGCCTTTTTCCCTTTTTTCAAAAACTGCCGTAAACCAGAAGGTGCTGCCAGTGCCATATTCACTTTCCACCCCGATTTCTCCGCGCATCATTTCCGCGAGTCTTTTTGAAATGGACAGGCCCAGCCCGGTTCCGCCAAATCTGCGCGTGGTGGAGGCATCAGCCTGGGAAAAGGGCTTGAACAGGCGTTCCATGCGGTTTTTGGGAATGCCGATGCCTGTGTCGGAAACCGCAAATCGCAGCACTGCATGGCTTTGGCTCTGTTTTTCCGCAGTTACGGAAAGTTTCACTTCGCCTTTGTGTGTGAATTTGATGGCATTGCTGAGCAGATTGATCAGAATCTGGCGCACGCGTGCCGGATCGCCAACCAGGTACAGGTGAACATCCCCGGCAATCTCCTGTCTGAGCCAAAGTCCTTTTTCATCGGCTTTGAGACTGAGTATCCGGATCACTTCTTCAACAAGTTCCGCAAGATTGAAATCAAGGCGTTCCAAATCCATCTTTCCGGCCTCAATTTTGGAAAAATCCAGAATATCGCTGATCAGGGAAACCAGGATGTCCGAAGATGCCTGAATCATCCGCGCGTAATCGCCCTGTTCGGAATTGAGATTTGTTTCCAGCAGAAGGGAGGACATGTTCACAATGACATTCATGGGCGTCCGGATTTCATGACTCATGCTTGCAACAAAGTCACTCTTGGCACGGGTCGCAGATTCCGCTGTTTCTCTGGCTTTTTTCAGTTTTTCCATATTGATGGAATTGTTCAGGGCAATGGAGGCAAATTCCCCAAATGCCGAGGCCAGATCAAGACTCTCTCGGTCAAATCCCCCGGGTTTGTTGGCAAGTCCCATGATGCCAAAGGTTTTCCCATCAAGATTCAGGGGGGCAAACAGGACATTGTCCAAATCCGTATGACCTTCGGGCATGTATTTCATCCAGTGACTGTTTTTGAAATCATTGTCAAAAACTGTTTTTCCCGATTTGTATGCCTCAGCTCTCAGGCCGCGTATGGGCATGGGCAGGGCAGGATCAACCGTGCAGGGGCGGCCCCCGGATTCCAGAAACACAACGTTGTTTTCTTCTCCGTCTTCCGAAAGCAGGGCCACATAACCGGCAGTTGCGCCCACGGCTTTGGCACAGGCATCAAATATTTTCTTTGAGGCATGACTGAAATCCTGATATTTCAGAACTGCTTTTGCTGCATCCAGCAAAGCTTCCATTTCATTGGTATGGCGACGATTTTTTTCCAAAAGAATTTTCAGGGCTGTTTCGCTTTCCCGCAGCGCATTCTCCGCCCGTTTGCGGCCGGTGATGTCTCTGGAAATCACCAAAAGCGTCTTCACCTCTTTGTTTTCGTCAAATTCAGGTATGATATGGCTTTCAAATATCTTTGTTTGTTCAGGTGAAGGATAGGAAAATTCTATGGTGCAGGGCCTGCCGGTCTCAAGCACACGGTTCATACTGTTTTCCCACTGCCTGACCAAACCCTTATCCATTTCCAGTTCCTGATTTGTTTTTCCGATAAAAAATTCCGGAGATAACCCTGTGTACTGCCGGATGGCTGAGTTGACAAAGATATACCTGAGATTTCTGTCAAAACGGGCAATGATGTCCGGAGAATTTTCCGTAAAATTCCGGTAGGTTTCCTCACGTTCCTGCAGTGATTCCTGCATGCGCCTGCGATCCGTGATGTCAAACCCCGCGCCGATCAATTTGACAATGCTGCTGTTCTGGTCCCGTACCGGGGTTACAGATATATCAGCCCATACCACACTGCCGTTTTTGTGAATATACCTTTTTTCCATGCGGTAAGAATCTGTTTTGCCATCAGCAGCATCTTTCAACATTTGTTTTGTGATTGGAATATCATCGGTGTGAGTTATCGCAGTGTTTGAAATTTTTCTTAACTCCTCAGCCGTGTAACCCAGCATGACTTCCATTGCTCTGTTGCTGTAAATCCATTTTCCATGAATATCCGTTACCGCAATCGCAACACCTGCCAGATTGAATATGGCTCTTAAATTTTCTTCGCTCTCCCGCAACGCGGCATCCGCGCGCCTGCGTTCAGTGATGTCCTGAAAAATCCCTTTCAGTTTCACTGTCGCACCATCCCCAACATGCGGTCTGCAGATGGCCCGTGTCCACAATTGTTTTCCTTTGGCTGTGTTCAGACAGAGTTCCAGATCACAGGGATCTCCAAATGCAATTGCGCGTTCAATGGCTGCACCAAGCTGTTTTGCAGATTCAGGATGGAAAAAACTGATGGTTTCCTGCAATGTCGGTTTATAATCCTCCGGAAGTTCATATATGCGGTAGATTTCCTCTGTCCAGCGGATTTCCATTGTTCGCGGATCAAGTTCCCATCCCCCGATTTTTGCAATTTTTCCTGTTTCATTGAGCAGAAGTTCCCTTTCCATCAGTGACTGCTCTGCCTGTTCGCGGCGGACTATCTCCGATTCGAGATTTTCATAGGCAGAGACAAGTCTTCGGGCAATGAGGATGCCAAAGCATATGGCAATGCACAGCAGGATACTGATACGGGTATCTGTGTCAATCTGCACCATCATATCAGATTCCGGCTGCCCTGCCACCATGATCCAGTTGAGTCCGTGCGGATCCCTGATTTTTGCGGCAGACAGAAAAAAGTTCTGTCCACCAGTCTTTATATTTGAATGATAATTGTCAGGAATGCTGTTCATGTCATCAAACCCGGAGACAAGAGATTCCCATGCCATGTGAATAAAAATATCGGAACTTTCACGGGCTGGAATCCGTTCAAAATTTTTACCGATTTTGCGTATCATGTTTTCTTCGCATGAGGAGGCCAGCAGCATTCCGTCCGGCTCTGTGACAAATATATGTCCCAATTTCCCCAGCCGCCGATCTTTCAGTTCTTTCAGAAACGTGCTGATGAACTCCAGTGTCAGTGCGGACTGCTGGACAGCAATAAGTTTTCCGGCATTGTCGTAAACCGGAAGCACCGCGGTGAGGCCGATATCCGTGCCTCCGGCCCAGAGATAGACAGAACTCCAGGCTGCTTTGCCTGCCTTGACAGCGGTTTTGTACCAGTCACGGGTTCGCGCATCATAATCAGGCGTTTCAGCCAGTACCTGAACCGCTTTGCCCTGATCATCCAGCAGGGAAACGCGATAGGTGCTGTCCCTGTCCCGGATCATCAGACCGCTGCTGAAAAAACCGGGTTCTCTGCGGCCAACTCCCACGTAATTGCCCTGTTCTTCTATGCCCACAGCAACTGTGCTTACAGCGGTAAAGGTTTTGAGCTGACGGATGTATACAGGGCGCAGTCTTTCCAAATTCTGAATGCGGGCAGTATCCTCAACAGCAATACTGGCATTGAGCCGGTTGATCTGATGGGGCATTGCCAGATAATCCTCCAGTTTTTCGCGAATGCTTTCAAAAATCTGCACCTGAACCTGTTTTGCCATATTTGCAACCGCGTGTTTCTCACCCTGAAAAGAAACATAAGCGATCAGTCCTGAGGCTGCGATAATCAGGAAGACAAAACAGGACGACAAGACAAGCGGAACCGACAGTTTTTTCATCTGCAACATATTTTAATCCTTAAAATGATAAGCTGATTTCCTGCAATGAATTTTCTTTGGGAGCTTTTCAAACACGATCTTAAGGAACAAAAGTTGAAAACATAAGGATATTTTTCAGATTTCATATTATAATGTTTCAACTTTGGTTTTTTCGGGCATGATTTTTGCCTTCAGCCCGGATT
>CAZDIU010000129.1:0-13684 GCA_964505535.1 uncultured Desulfobacterales bacterium
GTGCAGATGTGTAGGTCGGATTAGGCCGAAAGGCTGTAATCCGACACCCCGGAATTGTGTCGGATTACGCTTGCGCTAATCCGACCTACGAACTACGAACTAAATTGAAAAAGAGTAAAAAATTCCCCTCTTGAAAGGGGACAAAGGGGTGTGTTCAGGTCGCGGGAACAGACACCCCCCTGCCCCTCTCAAGAGGGGATTTTCTGAAATCAATGGAGAATTGGTATAAACGCGGTGACAGATTCATTTCAGGAAGATGATGGAATTGATATATTCCAAAGGAATGCAGTTATGGATCAGAATGAAACCATAAATTCCATGCTCAATGTTTTCTATGACCGTGAATCTGATATTCTTACCTTTTCCTTCACAGAAAAACCCAGACCTGCCATTGCGGAAGAGACAGCGGATGATGTATGGGTTCGTTATGATGAAAAAACAAAAAGAATTGTCTCGGTGGATGTGCTGAATTTTTCCCACAGAATTTCCGACAGTTTCGGTACAGGATTGATTTATACCGAGCGATCTGATCCGGATATGATCAAACCATTAATTTCCTGATATTATACACTTCAAATGCTAAATCCGAAGGGAAGGTATCGAACATGAAAAACAGACTGCAGAAACTCCCCATAGATCAGTCTTCCTTTGAAATCATTCGGGAGGATAATCTGCTGTATGTGGACAAAACCCGGTATATTCATGAAATGCTGGAAACCGGACGATATTTTTTCATGTCCCGGCCCCGGCGTTTCGGCAAATCCCTGATGGTTTCCGCGCTGAAATGCTTTTTCGGCAACCGGAAGGAACTGTTTGAGGGATTATGGATAGCTGAAAACGGAGAGTGGAAATGGGAGGAATACCCGGTCATTCTGTTTGATTTCAGCAGGATCAGCCATGACAGTCCTGAAATGTTCCGGACAGGTCTGGCAATTTCTCTGGCTGACACCGCACAGGATTACGGAATCAGTCTGAAGAAACCCCTGCTCAGGGAGCAGTTCGGAGAACTGATTCTTTCCCTGCGTGAAAAAACCGGGAAACCCGTTGTCATTCTCATAGATGAATACGACAAACCCGTGATTGACCATCTGGGAAAAGGTGCGGAATCTCTGGAAATTGCCAAAGCCAACCGGGATATTCTCAAATATTTTCTGGGAACCATGAAAGGGGGAGATGTGACGCCCCACATCCGCTTTGTGTTCATCACCGGGGTTTCCAAATTCACAAGGGTTTCCGTTTTTTCGGATCTGAACAATCTCATTGATCTCAGCATGGACGGACGGTATGCGGCCATGTTCGGATACACGCAGGAAGAAGTGGAAACCTGTTTCATGCCCCAGATTAGGCAATTAGCTCAGGAAAGCGGCATGTCCGAATCTGATACCCTGACTGAACTGCGCCGGTATTATGACGGATACCGTTTTTCTGAAAAAAAGGTAAAAGTTTACAATCCTTTTTCCGTACTGAGGGCATTAAGCAGTCTGAAATTCGGCAATTACTGGTTTGAAACCGGAACTCCGGCTTTTCTCGTCAATCTGCTCAGGGAGGCGGATTATCCTCTTCCGGACATTGAGAAACTGACTGTAAGCGAACAGATTTTCAGTGTCTATGATTTGGAGCGGCTCAATCCCGAAGCACTTCTTTTTCAGACCGGTTATCTGACCATTCACGATGTGCGGGGACGGATTTTCCAGCTTGGCTATCCCAACCGGGAAGTGAAAATCAGCTTTCTGGAATCCCTGTTCTATTCCTTTTCCGCAAAAGAAAAATTTGCGGAAGTCTCCCGCTTTCTTCTGCTGGCCGAATATCTGGAAGCAGAAAATTGCAACTCCTTTTTTGAAACCGTCAATGCCATATTCGCATCCATTTCCCATACACTGAAAACCGAAAAAAATGAGGCATATTTCCACACGCTTTTTTATCTTATGGTGTCCGCATCCGGAAGTCATGTGCAGAGTGAAGTCCTGACCAGCCGGGGACGCATTGATCTGACAGTGGAATTTGCAGACAAAATTTTCATCATGGAATTCAAATGCGGACACAGCGCAGATGCGGCATTGAAACAGATTCATGAAAAAGGCTATGCGGATATGTATGCACAGAAAGGAAAAAAGCGCATTCTCATGGGCATTGATTTTGATTCGCAGAAACGGAATGTGGCGGAATGGAAAACAGAGATTCTGCCGTCCTGAGAGACTGTCAGGCAATTGCTGCAACAGCCTTCACGCTTCCATCATAACAATCCCGTACTCCTGAGAAACCGGACCCAGACAGCAGATGTTTGACATGCCTGAAAAATCATGGTAATCAGAAAAAATCACAGAGATCAGAGTTCAGATGCCCAAAAGAGATACAGAGGAGTCCAACTATGCCGGATGCCAGGGAAAAAAAATCCAAGATTCTGATTGTGGATGATGTGCCCAAAAATATTCAGGTGGTGGCCAATATCCTGCAGACACGGGGCTACAGCATGGCCTTTGCCCAGAACGGGGAGACCGCTCTGGAACTCACCCGCTGCAATCCCTTTGATCTGATTCTGCTGGATATTATGATGCCGGGCATGGATGGATTTGAGGTGTGCCGAAAGATGCGGGAAAGGCCGGAAACTGCGGATGTTCCCGTGCTGTTTCTCACAGCCAAGACCGACACGGAAAGCATTGTCAGCGGTTTCGCATCCGGGGCAATGGATTATGTCATCAAACCGGTAAATGAGGCTGAACTGCTGGCACGGGTGAAAACCCATCTGGAACTGTACCGGGCCAGCAAAGAAATGCGGGAAATGAACCTGCGTCTGCGGGAGGAAATCCGGGAGCGCACACAGGCTGAACTGCGATACCGCAGCCTGTATGAAAATGCAGTGCAGGGCATGTTCCGCAGCACGGTGGAAGGCAAAATCCTGAGCATCAACCCCGCGTATGTGCGCATTCTGGGCTATGAAAACCGGGAAGAGGTCATGGCCCTTGCAGATGCACCCAAAGCCGTGTATGAGCGGCCCGAAGACAGGGAGGAAATGATCCGCAGACTCCGGGAGCATGGCCTGATTACGGATTATGAAATGAAAATCCGGCGCAAAGACGGTTCTTCGGCATGGATAATGATGAATGTCCGGCTGACAAGGGATGAGGATCATCAGGAAGTGATTGAGGGAATTGTCATTGATCACACAGCCCGGAAAAAAGCCGAGGAAAAGCTGCGCCTGAGCCGGGAAATGTTCCGGCATGAGGCCACCCATGACAACCTGACCGGCCTGTACAATACCCGTCACCTGTACCGGGCTTTGGAAAAACTCATCAATGAAAGCCGGGAAAAACAGTTTCCCTTTTCCCTTATCTTCATGGATGTGGACAATTTCAAGAAAGTGGTGGATTATTACGGGCATCTGAAGGGAAGCCAGACCCTGCGGGAAATGGCCGCGACAATCCGGGACAACCTTGCAGAACCGGCCTTTGCCGTGGCTTACGGGGGAGACGAGTTTGTTGTGGTGCTGCCGGACATGGACAAGGAAGCTGCTTTGCGCAAAGCAGAGGATATCCGGGTGAATATTCGGGAAACCTCTTATCTGAACACTTACGGCCATGATGTTCATATCCGCACCAGCATGGGCGTTGCCACATTTCCGGATGATGCGGATGATCTCAACGGACTGCTGGCTCTGGCAGATCAGGCCATGTTTCATGTCAAGGGCGAAGGCAAGGACGCTGTGCGGGCCAGCGGCACAAAAGCCTCGTGATGCACACAACCGGACTTCCACCCTGTTGATGAGCTGCACCGCCAGCCGGAACCTGCCTTTTCCATTTCAATGTCTGTTGTATTCCGCTGTGCAGAGGAGGAGACGAAAATGAGGAAACATGCCAAAGACACGGATATTGTGCACGGGGTGAACAAATGCCACATCACTTCCCTGGATCTGGTACCCCCCATCCATATGACCTCGACCTACAAATTCAACAGTGCGGAACACGGAGCCAACCTGTTTGCAGGCAATGACAGCGGTTATATTTACACCCGCATATCCAATCCGACCGTGGATCTGCTGCAGGAAAAGGCTGCTCTGCTGGAGGGGGCCGAATCTGCCATTGCAACAGCTTCCGGCATGGCTTCCGTGTCGTCTGTGTCAATGACGCTTGCAGGTCCGGAAGACAATTTTGTTTCCTGCACCACTCTGTATGGCGGCACTTTTGCCCTTTTCAACTCCCATCTGCCAAAGTTCGGCATGGAACCCCGTTTTCTCTCTCCGGCTGATGCCAATTCGGGTTCTGCCATTGAGTCGCTGACAGACAGAAAAACCCGTTTTCTTTATCTGGAAACCCCGGCCAATCCCACCCTTGATGTGATTGACATCCGGCTGTGGGCAGACACTGCCCGGAGCAGGAACATTCCCCTGATTGTGGACAACACCTTTGCCTCTCCTTATCTGCAGAATCCCCTGGAACTGGGAGCGGATATTGTCATTCATTCCGCTACCAAATACCTGAGCGGACACGGGGATGTGGTGGGCGGAATTATCGCGGGAAAACAGGACATGATGGCAAGGATACGGGAACAGCATCTCTTTCATTTCGGCCCCATTATGAGTCCCTTCAACGCGTGGCTGATCTCACGGGGCATCAAAACCCTTGCGGTGCGCATGGATCGGCACTGCAGCAGTGCAATGACAATTGCACAGTGTCTTGAAGCCCATCCCCGTGTGCACAAGGTATATTATCCGGGGCTGAAATCCCATCCGGGGCATGAGATTGCCAAAAAGCAGATGAAAGAATACGGCGGCATGATTGCGTTTGAAGTCAAAGGCGGGATTAAAGCAGGAAAAAAGGTCATGAATTCCGTGAAACTCTGCACCCTGGCCGTGAGTCTGGGGGACTGCGAAACCCTGATTCAGCATCCGGCCTCCATGACCCATGCCACCTATTCTCCGGAAGAAAGAAAAAAAGCAGGCATTGCTGATGGACTCATCCGTCTTTCCGTGGGGCTGGAAAACCCGGATGACATTATGGCAGATTTGGATCAGGCCCTGAAAAAATAGGACGCTGTCAGGTGTGATAAGTACCCAACCGAAAGTTTTCAGGTATAAAAAAACCGGATTTTTCCGGAAAAATCCGGTTTTTCTGAAAATTTTACATCCGAAAATTTATGTTGCCTTACTTACCAAATCGTCATTGGCTTTATACAATACAAAACGCAAAGCCTCAGTCTCCCCTTTAAAAAAACGGGGAGGCTGTCCGGTGTAAGCCGGAATCCGGTATTTTCAGGCTGTTCCGGACAGGGGCTTTTGCCGGAATGACAAACGCAGGATTTTGAAATTGCCTCAGCATATCAAACATTCTGCTCATCAAGCCATTTCAGGTTTTTCCGGATCAGTTCGGGAATGGGCAACTCATAGGGGCAGCGGCTCATGCACTCTCCGCATTCCGTGCAGTTGCGAGCATTGCTGATGGCCTGTATGGCCCAGTCTTTTTCCAGAAATCCCCTGCCGAATCTTCGCAGCGCGCTCGGCAGCCCCAGAACGAGCTGTATGGGAATTTTTTCCGAACAGGGCTGGCAGTAATCGCAGCGGCGGCAGAAGGTTTTCTCATGCTGTGTGCGAATTTTTTCAATTTCCTGCCAGTCTTTGTCCGTCAGGGGGGAAGGATTCTGATACACAGCCCAGTTTCTGTCAAAGAGTTCCACCGATTCCACACCCGGAATGATGACAATTCCCGGATGGGACAGAACATAGCGCAGGGCCAGATCCGCATTTTCGATCACCCCGCCGGAAAAGGATTTCATGGCAATCATTCCCACATTTTTGGCCAATGCCTTGGGAATCACGGTGTCTTTCGCGGCAGGCTCCAGAAAACTGAAACAGGCCATGATGGTTTCAAATATGTCATCATCCAGAACCTTTTCCAGCAGGGTCAGACTGTGGCTGGTAATCCCGATATGTCTGATTAAACCTTCTGCTTTTGCCTTGAGCACACCTTCCAGTGCGCCTCCGGGAGAACAGATTCTCTGATAATCGGCCTCATCTTTCACAAAATGGCACTGGTACAGGTCAATGGAATCCACGCCCAGGTTCTGCAGGCTGGTTTCCAAATCTTTGCGGAGGCCGTCGGCTGTCCTGCTTTGGGATTTGCTGGCAAGCACCACTTTTGCCCCTGTCAGACGCAGAGCTTTGCCGATGCGGTCCTCGCTGGTGGTATAAGCTCTTGATGTGTCAATAAAATCAACGCCTTTTTCTATGGCATGGGCAACCGTCCTGACGGCCTCTTCCTCATCGGCCCGCTGAATGGGAATGCCGCCAAATCCGAAGCGGCTGATCTCCAGTCCTGTTTTTCCCAGAACAATCCGTTCCATAATACACTCCCTTCCTGAAATCTGTGTCCAAAGCGTTGTCCCATTGAAAAGATACTTATTGGGCTGTCAAATAAATTCTTTCCATTTGGGTTCAGATGTCAGGGAACAGACTCTGAAACCTGAACACTGAAACCGGCCTGTCAGAAATTTTCAAATCTTTAAACATGAAAGAACTTTTTTGACAGACCGCTTATAAGCAGGCAAAAAGAAGTTTTCGTGTATTAAAAAACCGGATTTTTTTGAAAAATCCGGTTTTTCCGGAAAACTTATGTTTCAGATCAATGGCGAATTGATATGATACCTCACCTTTTATGCACATCAACCATTTTAGCAGTTTTTATTTTTTCCCGCAGGAACCGGGACACAGTTCGGTCAGCAACGTCAGCAGGATCAGAAAACCAAGAGACGGGAAAAAGATATGCCACAAATCCCATTTCCCTTTCAGCAGACACAGCAATGCCAGAAAAAGGATAAGCGAAGCCTGAAAATTGACCATGAACTGCAGCAGAAAATGGGACTTGCAGGATTTGCAGGAAGAACTTTCTTTGCAGTGTGCGGCCTGCTTTGCCCGAAGACAGAACAGGGAGAGGGCAAAAACAAGAAAAAAGACAAAAACAGGCAGCAGAAAGGCTGCTCCGATGACATCCCTTCGCAGCCCTGTCATTTCAATCCAGAAAAGACTTGTGCTCACGGTTTCAAAAATGGGAATGGTGAGCAGAAAGAGCAGGGTTGCCCCTCCGCTTGCCTGCCAGATCAGTTTGGCAAAATGAAAATCATCTGTGGGACAGTTCTGTTTTTCCATGACAAAATTCTCCTTTCCGGTTTGTGTTCAAAACATTTGATGCTGCTGAATTTATGTGCGGTTGCCTGCAGTGTGAAAACAGTTTGTCCAAAATCAACTGTCTGACAACAGCGGTTTATTGATCATCCTGCCATTTCCACTTTTTCAATTTTTAATCTGTAACCTGCAAAAAAACCGGATTTTTCCAAAAAATCCGGTTTTTTTGCTCTGTTTCCTCTTTGTGACCTTTGCAATCAGAATCCGTCAGAACAAACTTGACAGCACACTGGTACTCTGCCATCCCTGAATCTGCGACCTGCAAAAAAACCGGATTTTTCCAAAAAATCCGGTTTTTCTGTACACTTCACTGCATAAAATCAAAGTTGGCAGAGCACTAAAATTCTTTCAGGGTTGCGGGATCCAGCAGCCAGTATTTCCCGGAAAGGGAGGGCCGGAAACGGAGTGTAAAGAACAGCCAGATTTCATCCTCATAATTTACATACATGTCCAAATCCTTGCTGGCTCCAACCGGTATATAATTCTCTGTGACATGGTTCACCTGCCGGTAAGTTGCCTCATCCATTTTCCAGTACACTCCTGCCGGATCATCCGGATTTTGATAAAAATTAAGCGTAAAGGCATAGCGGTTTCCGTTTTCCTCCACCACCGGTCTCAGTGCCAGATCTTCTGTCACCGGAATATAATAACGGATTTCCCTGAAGGTGGTCACATCCATCTTCCAGTACAGTCCTGCCGGATCAGCCGGATTCGGCACATAGTTCAGCGTGAAGGAATAGTGTTTGTCAAGATATTCCACATTGAGCGCCAAGTTCAGTTCCTCATCCGTGTCAATGCAGTTGCCCGGATTGTTCTGTGAAATCTCAAGACTGTCCATGTCCATTTTCCAGTAAATGCCCTCAGGCAGAGCATTGCCGGGGTCTGCCTCAAACACAAGATCAAATTTGTAACTGGTGTCCTCGTAACGGACACAGATATTTTCCATCTTCAGATTCTCATCCACAGCAATGTAATTTGCAGGTGTGCCCGTGTAAATTTCCTGCACTTCACTCTGGGAAAGGGCACGGCTGAAGATGCGCACATCGTCAATCACACCGTCAAAGAATTCATTCCATGTGCTCACGGGATTGTTTCCGATCATGAGTTTGCTGACACTTGTGCCGGTTCCCGGTGCTGCGCCAAAGGAATATCTCTGCCCGTTTTTGTAAAAGCGGACATTGTTGGGCTCAAAAACCACAGCCACATGCTGCCATGTGTTCAGTTCCGCAGTTGCACCGGTGTTCCAGTTGGTTCCGCCGGTGAACACATGCCATTTGGTGTTTTCCATCAGCAGGGAACGATCAAACCCGCCGTCATCATGGGAAAACACCTGACGTCTGCCTGCATTCACATCACCGCCTGCCTGACGGGGCCATACCCATGCGGACATGGTCAAAGTCGGCATTTCAGACGGGTTGATATTCAGGGGCGTGGCAATATAAGCGGATGTGCCGTTGAAATCATAGGCTTTGTCCGGATTTGCATATTTGTCATTGGTCAGCAGAGCCCCGTTGACAATTCCGTGATTTTCCCCGCCGCTGGCATCCCTGGCATTTCCGTCAAAGGGATAAAAGGCTTCTTCGGGTGTGGTGTATCCGTAATGCACAGTTGAGGATGTGTCAAACCCCAAATCATTCCATTCCGCAAAAGTGTGGGCATCACCTTTCACACGGGACTGGGCCGAGTTGTCATTGAAAAGCAGCCAGGCAGGCGCAGTTTCCAGATCCACAGCGGAATTGCAGTAAACATTGTCCCCAAATGTCATAAGATCATCATCCATGACGGTATCATAAAGTGTATCTGAACACAGGGTGCAGATCTGAATGATGCCGCTGAAATCGCCGTATGCGTTTTCCGTGTCAATCACAATATTTCTGCGAAAAATCATGGAACCCAGAGAACCGTATTTGGCAGAGGGATTGTAAATCAGACCGTGACCGCCTGCGATGGTATTGTTTTCAATGACATTGCCGGAATGAAACACCAGTCCGCTCTGGCTGCCCGCAAAGACAGGCGCGCTGTCCAGTATCAGGTTGTGGTGAATTTTGCTGTTGAAGGTCGCGGAAAACACAGAAGCGCCGGAACAGTTCCAGATCAGGTTGTGATCCGCCTCAAATTTTGCATTCGGAAACTGTGCAATATCAGCAGCGCTGTCAAACAGAATGCCGTATCCGCTGATGTCCCCATTCCCGGCAGCCTCAGTGCTGTAATACAGAATGTTGTGATGAATCAGCATGTCTCCGCCGGTCCCCCATGTCTGGGTGACAAGAATATGGGCATTGCGACCTGCGGCATTGGCGGAATCCTCTTCTGAGCGGGCATAGTTGTCATAAAGAAGATTGTGATGAACATCAAGATTCCCGGTTCTGTATGTCCTGATTCCAGCGTGATCCGTGCCCGGACTGCCGTCCACATTGTAAATCCGGCAGTTTCTGATTTCCATTTCCGCACTGTCACTGACAGACAGGCCGTTTCCGAATGAATCCCGGATTTCCAGCCCGTCTATGACAATATGACTGCAGTAGGAAAAATTCAGGGTGGAAAGCGCTCCTCCATCCTCACGTTTTGCGGAAAACACCGGATTTTCTCCCGGATATGCGGCAAAAGTGATGGGCGCATCCGCAGTTCCGTGAATGTTTGCCATGTAAAATCCGCCGATGAGTTCTGCTGTGTTTTCAAGACCGATTACATAGGTGTCTGAATAGTCACCGGACATAAAATACACCACATCTCCGGGCCGCAGTCCGCCTTTTTTTGAGATCACATGGTTTTCCGGCAGACGCTCGTAGTGATAATAAACAAGGTTAAGATAGGTTTTCCAGGGCTTGGCATAGGTTCCGGGATTGCTGTCATTTCCGTTTGCGGCAGAAATGTAAAAGCACTGGCCATCCCCCTCTGCCTCGCATACAGGGGCCGTATTTCCGTCTTCAGGCTGGGGAATCACCGGCAGGCCTGCGGGCGGTTCCGGAGCGGTGACGTTCTCAACATACTGCTCCCAACTGTCTCCCTGCCGTGCCTTCCAGTGATCGCCTGCTTTGCGCATCCAGTCGGTATTGAACTGAGCCTGAAAATCCTTGCTGAACATCTTTACTGCGGGATTTGCGTTCACCGCTGAGGTCACAGTGAATGTCTTTGCAGCGTAAGCGGATCCCCCTGCCATAAATAAAACCAGAAACATGACACTGAAAAACGGTATTCCTGATCTCTGATACTTCATTTTTATTCCTCCGTTATTGTTTGCACATCTGTCACTCAAAACAGTACCTCTTTCTTGGGGAAATGTACAATATTTTTCCCCTTCCGTCCACAAAAAACACAGGAATGCGGATTGCTCTGCCATCAGGATGGAGGCGGTCGGAAAAGTCGGAAGAGATTGATTGCGGAGAACTGTCATAAATGATATATGCTTTCCGGATTTGTGCCTTCATGACAAAGAAGATATGCCGCAAAGATACGGAGATGATGAAAAACTGATGATGTTTATTGAAAAATTCTGTTGTCAGGATGGTGTCAGGATTCAGGTGTCAGTTGCTTATGCCTGTCAGAGAGGCAGAGTCTCTCAGCAGGAAAATCCGGAAGCCGAAACCCGGTGCCGGTTTTTAATAACTGATGTTACGCACTTCTGTCATACCGGCGAAAGCCGGTATCCAGAATATACTGAAATCACTGGATTCCGGCTTGCGCCGGAATGACCGTGAAAAAAATAACTGCCTGATTTTTGAAAGGTTGCGTAACATCAGTTAATAAGGAAACAGGAATATAAAAGAAATGAAATTGCTGCCCCTGCTGGCTCTTCTGGCCGCTTTTCCCCCTTTGTCCACAGACATGTACCTGCCGGCGATTCCCTCTTTGCAGGCCAGATGGCAGGTTTCTCTGGTGATGGTCAACTATACCCTTGTGGGCTTTTTTCTCAGTTTCAGCCTTGCACTGCTGATTTACGGCCCTCTGTCCGACCGTTTCGGACGCAGGCCCCCTCTGCTTGGGGGGATCGGTCTGTATATCCTCTCCAGTCTGCTCTGTGCAACGGCTGATCAGGTGAACACCCTGATTCTGTTCCGGGTGCTGCAGGGGATGGGCGCGGCTTCCGCGGCAGCCCTGTCCATGGCCATTTCCAAAGACTGTTTTGAAGGCCGGGAAAGGGACAAAATGCTGGCCTACATGGGCGTGATTGTGGCTCTTGCTCCCATGATGGCCCCGGTTCTGGGCGGCCTGATGCTGAAATGGCTCACCTGGCCCTGGATTTTCATTTCACAGGGAATCCTTGGTCTGATTGCATTTCTGGGGGTCTGGCGCATGTCAGAACCTTCACAGACGCTCAAACGCGTGCCGATGGCAAAGATGATTGGCCGGTATCTGTTTCTGTTCCAAAACCAAAGGTATATCATTCTGACCTTTATGATGGCCCTGGGCATATGGCCCCTGTTCGGATTCATCGCAGGTTCTGCGGACATCTATATACGCAGATTCGGACTCAGCGAACAGGTTTTCAGTTATTATTTCGCATGCAACGCGATTGCCTTCATGAGCGGTTCCTACACCTGTGCGCGGCTGGTTCACAGAGTGAAGGGGATACACCTGATGACTGCCGGTTTCGCGGGGATTTTTCTGGGCGGATGGTCCATGCTGTTCTTCGGCGGCAAAACCCCCTGGAGTTTTGCCCTTTCCATGGCCTTTATCACCTTCTGCATGGGGTTGTCGCGTCCTCTGGGCAACAGTCTGATTCTGGAACAGGTGGACACGGACACAGGTTCTGCCTCTTCCATGCTCATGTTTGTCTATTTTGTGATGGGGGCAGGCGGTATGTGGATGATTTCCCATCCCTGGGCAGACAAATTCTTTGTTCTGGGACTGATGGCTGTTTCCACCAGTGCCGCCGTCCTGATCTCTTTCCATTTTCTGTATGCCGGAAAGAGGAGGCAATAACCATCAGGAATTACGCAGTTGCTTAAAAAACTCCCCTTACCAAACCCTGAGGGTTTTTCAGCCAACTGCGTAACGCCTGAACCATGTTTTTCAAAACAGTGAACACCGCATCATGACAGGACTTTTGTACCGGTTTATCCTTCTGCTGTCCGGAAGATTCGGGCTGTGGATTTTTCACGTCTACGCATGGATTGTGGCAGCAGGATTCTTTTTTCTGTTTCCGGCCCGTGCTGCCGCGGGGGTGCGTTTTTACCGCGCCCTGCATCCCGGCAGATCGGGTTTTTACCATATTCTCTGCACATGGCGCCAGTATCAGCATTTTACCACTGTGTTTCTTGACCGTTATCTTTTGCACGCGGGCTGCGGCATCTCCCGGACTTCTGAGGGATGGCATTTTCTGGAGGATGCTGTGAGAAAGGGTTCAGGGGGAATCATTCTCATGTCCCATATGGGAAACTGGGAAATGGCTGCCCATCTGCTGCGGCAGGAAAACATGCCCCTGCTCCTGTATATGGGAAAAAAGCACAAAGAGCAGATCGAAAAGATGCAAAAGGAAAGTCTGATGCACAGCGGGGTGCATATCCTTGCCGCTGACGCGGGTGAGGAATCACCTTTTGCCCTTGTGGAGGGGCTGCGGTTTCTCCGGTCCGGGGGTCTGGTTTCCATGACCGGAGATATTCTCTGGCAGGAAACCCAAAAATATGTCACTGTAAATTTCCTGAATCACAACATCCGGCTCCCGGAAACCCCGCATATGCTGGCTTTGGTCTCCGGTGCGCCCATATTCATTTTTTTCGCTTTCCGCACCGGCCCCTGCTGCTATCATTTTTCCGTCACAGAACCTTTACATGTCCGCGCGGTTTCACGGGAAAAAAGGAAAGAGGCCGTGCACAGATCCGCGCAGCACTATGCCACTCTGCTGGAAAAGGCGCTCCGGAAATATCCGCGTCAATGGTATCATTTCCGGCCTTTTCTTTGCTGAGGGAGTTTGCGTGATGCCTGCAACACATTTATGCCCCGCCATTGCAGCAAAAAGTTCATATCCACAACTGTCTGAAAATATTTTTGGAATTTCACAGAGACTGAATTGACAAACTGAAATGTTCAGGGAATACCGATTCCCCATTGAAAATATACTTGGGAGAAAGTCTGACATTGTCCTCCTGATAGGGTATAAAATGTTGTATTTGCAGGAGAACAGACACACCCCTGCCCACTATCAGGCGCAGGGCTGTTAAGTTCTCTGCCCGCCTTCTGACTCGTTACGGGGCTCCGCCCCGCATGAGGCGAAGCCTCACACCGGGCGTTATACCGATTCTCCATTGATTTAATGGAATGCTTTGTTCACATCCGGAAATTTTCCGGTATTCAAAAAACCGGATTTTTTCGGAAAAATCCGGTTTTTCTGAGAAATATACAGAAAATATTATATAACTTCAATGGCGATTCGGTATTACAGGGCAGAACCCTGCAACGAGAGAATAATTAAAATGCGGAGAACTTAACAGCCCTGCTTTGTTAAAGGGGGGCAGGGGGCATACGCATCAAGCTAAGATATAACCATCTGTTTTTATTTGTCCCAATCCGGTG
>CAZDIU010000130.1:0-4188 GCA_964505535.1 uncultured Desulfobacterales bacterium
ACAAAGTCCGCCATGCGTTCAGTTGAAAAATTTCTGTCAAGAAATCCATTTTTACTCAAATGGGATATTTTGATCAGTCCGAATGAGTTTGTTTAATTTGGTATATTCTTTTTAATAAATAACCTTGCTTATGTCAAATTATTTTTCTGGTTTCATATTGATATTCACTTTCGCATTTTTTCAGCAGATTGAAAAGGATTTTTATGCTATGCCGGACTGTGAGTTGATCTGTCTCCTGCAAGTGTGTATAACGCATTGTATGGTTCGTCCGTATGATGGTTGATGATGGCTGCGGAAATGCAGCAATAAACATTTGCAAACAGCAACTTCCACAGAAAAGGACACAGCATGACCTCACTGAAAAGCGTGCAGGAAGCTGCAAAAACAATACGGGACACGGTGCTCCGCACTCCGCTGGTCTATTCTTCCACCTTCAGCCGCATTTTCGGTGCCGAGATTTGGCTGAAACTGGAAAATCTCCAGCGGACAGGTTCTTTTAAGGTAAGGGGGGCTGCTCATAAAATTCTCCGGTGCCGGAATGAGATCGGGCCGGAAGGCGTGGTTGCCGCGTCAGCCGGAAATCACGCGCAGGGGGTTGCCCTGGCCGCGCGCAATGCAGGCATTCCTGCCACCATAGTCATGCCGGAATGGGCATCCATCAGCAAACAGGAAGCCACAGGAGGATATGGCGGCGAAGTGCTTCTGCATGGCCGGAGCGTGGGGGAAAGTCTGGAAAAAGCCCGTGAATTCGCGCAGCAGGGGAGAATGTTCATTCATCCTTATGATGATCCGGACATTATCGCGGGACAGGGAACCATTGGGCTTGAAATCATTGAAGATCTGATTGATGCGGAAATGATTCTGGTTCCCATTGGCGGAGGCGGACTGATTTCCGGCGTGGCCCTGACGGCCAAATCACTGCGGCCCGATATTCGTATCATCGGTGTGCAGGCAGCGACCTGTCCCTCTGCCCATGAATCACTCCAAAAGGGATCGGTCACGGCTGTGGCAGCAGGAGATTCCATTGCGGACGGCATCACGGTCCGGCAGACCGGGAATCTGACTTTTGAGATCATCCGGAAATATGTGGAGGATGTGGCCCTGGTGGAAGAGGATCATATTGCGGCTGCAATCCTGATGCTGCTGGAGCGGAAAAAAACGCTGGCTGAAGGAGCCGGGGCTGTTCCACTGGCTGCGCTGTTCAGCGGTTCTGTGAAAGTTTCACCCGGAAGCAAAGTGGTGCTGGTCATCAGCGGCGGCAATGTGGACAGTCCCCTTCTGGGCAGAATCATCCGCAAGGGACTTCTGAAAAACGGACGCATTATGCGCATCAGACTGCAACTGGAGGATATTCCCGGTTCCCTTTCCCGTCTCCTTTCCCTGATCGCGGATCTGAAAGCCAATGTGCTTCACATTTTTCATGACCGGAACATCCGGGATATGCCCATTCACATGACCTGGGTGGAACTGGATGTGGAAACACGGGGGCAGCCGCATATTGACAACATCAGGAAAGAACTGGAAAGAGCCGGATATGTTCTGGGAGAAGAGTGAAACGGGGACAGGGCACAGGGTCTGGGGGAGAGGGGACAGGAAACAGGATTGCAGACACTGTCCCCTATCCCTGAACCCTGTCCCCTGTCTGAAAATTCTTCAGGACTTTTTACTGTCTTCGATCTTTTCTTTTTCGTCGTCTTTCGCCACTGGTTCAGAGGTCGCGCTTTTGAAATTCCGTATGGCTTTTCCCATCCCGGCCCCGATTTCCGGCAGTTTTCCGGCCCCGAAAATAATCAGGATAATCACCAGAATCACAATCAGTTCCGGCATTCCGATTCCAAACATGGATATTTCCTCCTCATAAAAATTTTCTTTTCTTTCATTCGCTTCTGCCAAACACCAAGGGGAAGTCATCTGTTCCGCAGCATGACGGGAAAATGCCTATCCGCTCATATCCGGCGGTTCTATCTCCCGCATCAGTTTCCTGAATTCATTTGTTTTCACATAATGATCCACTGATCCCTGGTAATCAATCCACCGCTGCCACACTTTCAGCCACGCTTCATTGTGCCAGTAGAGATCCGGGTTTCCCCTTCCCTGAAGCCGTTCAATATAATCAATATATTCCTCCGCGCAACTGTCGCAGAAACGATAGGGCACTCTCAGATTCCTGATTCCCTCCTTTCTGCCTTCCTCATCCAGTTTACGGAAGCATTTTTCACAGCGCAGAGAACCCCTGGCTCTCTGGAAAAGACTTCGGACAGCCGCGAGTTTGCGTTTGCGCACCAAAGTCTCGTTTATTTTTCCCGCATCCCGGAGTCTGGATGCAAGTGATATGATTTCTGCCATCGTGCAAATGTTTCCTGGGTTGGATAATGGATTAAAACCAAACATAACATTCCGATTCCCCCCTGTCAAATGATTCTGTTGCAAGCCCTGTTTATGCTTTTGTTTTATTTTTTTGGCTTCCGGGTTGGGAGTTGCACAGTTGACCGGATAAACCCTGAAGGTTTTGAGAATCTTCAGGGTTTCAGGATTGATTTTTTTTCCAACAGCGCAACTCCTGCGGATATCCCGTGTGATTTCTCTTTGGAAACACATCCTCTGGCAAGTTTCAGGGCTTCTTCCTCTGTTCGGATGTTTCCGCTCAGTCTGGCTGTTTCCACAATATGCAGAATCCGCTTGAAATCCGGCGAAGGGGTCAAACCGAATTCCCGGATCAGATCATGACCGTCAAGCAGGGGCGGTTCGTTTTTTCTGGACTGAAAATCCCCAAACCAGAAATCCAGAACCTTTCGGACAAAATCTTCAAAATCCCCGGTTTCCGGGAATTCTGACTTGGCCCGGTCATCCGCCAGTGCGTGGAGCAGGAGCAGGGGGGTGTCTTCTCCGCATTTCATGAAAAAGCGGATCATTGCTTTCTGAGGGTTCCTGCTGTCCTTTTCTGCCCGGAAAAGCAGGAGGGGGCGGAGATGGCTGCGGATCACAAAGCAGACAAATTCCTTTTCCTGCCTGGAACATTTCAGACGGTTGAGAATGTCTTCGGCCATGTCTGCACCCTGTCTGTCATGGCCGTAAAAATGGACAGTTCCCCCGGCATCCGCGCTGCGCGTTGCAGGTTTTCCAATATCGTGCAGCAAGGCAGCAAGTTTCATCCGCGGGATCGTGCTGCTGTCCAAAGATATGCGGGAAACTGTGTCGGCAGGCATTTCACCGTGAAGCATTTTTTCCAGAAAAGCAAAAGTCTTCAGGGTATGATTCAGGACATCAAATGAGTGAAAGCTGTTCTGGGTGCAGCCTTTGAGCGCCTGCATTTCCGGAATCATTGCAAACAGAAGCCCGTTTTCGGCCATGAGATCAACATATGCATGGGAGCCGGGCCTTGCAAAAAGTTTCATCAGTTCCGCATGAATGCGCTCTCCCGCGCTTGTCCGGATGCGTTGCGCGTGCTTTCTGACTGCGGCCAGGGTTTCAGGTTCAATTTCAAAATCCAATCCTGCGGCCATGCGGAAGGTGCGCAGGAGCCGGAGGGGATCGTCTGTGAATGCCTTTTCCGAAACCATGCGGATGCGTCTGCGCTCCAAATCTGCCATGCCTCCGGTGCAGTCAATGATGCGGCTGTCTTCCAGAGAATATCCCAGTGCGTTCACCGTGAAATCCCGGCGTTTCAGATCCGCTTCCAAAGACAGACCGTTGAGGGGGCAGATGTCAAAACACTGCCTGCCGGAAACCACCCGGTAAATGAGCAGACCGGGTTTTCCCAAAGGGACAAAAGAACCCTGCATGGCAGATGCCAGTTGACGGGCAAATCTTTCCGCGTTTTCTGTTACCGCAATGTCATAGTCAGGGGGTTCGCGTCCCAGAAGCAGATCACGGACTGCACCGCCCACGAGGTACGCGCCTTTTCTGTCTTTTATTTTGTCAAAAATTTCGGAAATCAACTGCTGCAAATCCTTTGCCTGCCATGCACTCCGCAGGGAAGTCAATTGTTTCGGGTGTCAGGTGTTCAGTTTCAGGTGTTCGGTTTCAGGTATTCAGTTTCAGGTGTTCGGTTTCAGGTGTTCGGTTTCAGGTGTTCGGGTGTCAGGTGTTCGGTGTCAGGTGTTCGGTTTCAGGTGTTCGGTGTCAGGTGTTCGGTGTCAGGTGTTCGGTGTCAGGTGTTCGGTTTCAGGTGTTCGGTTTCAGGTGTTC
>CAZDIU010000130.1:4288-13660 GCA_964505535.1 uncultured Desulfobacterales bacterium
GTTTCAGGTGTTCAGTTTCAGGTGTTCGGTTTCAGGTGTTCGGTTTCAGGTGTTCGGTTTCAGGTGTTCGGTGTCAGGTAAAACCGAACACTGAAACCGGCGATCAGCAATTTTCAGACCCTCCAGACAGACATAAAACAGCCGTGAAAGCATGTCCCTGTACGGATTATTCAGCAATTCTTCCGTCCCGCAGAAGAATCACTCTGTCGGCCATATCTGCAATTTCCGCACTGTGTGTGACCAGCACCAGGGCAGCATTTTTCTCCTGCCGCAGTTCAAAAAGAAGATCCAGAACCGCTCGGCTGTGCGCTGAATCCAGATTTCCTGTGGGTTCATCCGCGAAAATGATCTTTGGTTCATTGATCAGCGCGCGGCATATGGCCACTCTTTGCTTTTCACCGCCGGAAAGCTGATGGGGAAAACCGTCTTTCCGCTTTCCCATGCCTGCCCGATCCAGAAGAAGTCCGGCTTTTCGGGCAGCATCCGGGTCGTGTCTGAATTCTGCGGGAAACATGACATTTTCCAGTGCTGTCAAAGAGGGAATCAGATGAAAGGACTGGAACACAAAACCAAAGACCGCATTGCGGAGAGGTGCGAGTTCATCTTCTTTCAGATGAGTGATTTCCTTTCCCTGAATCAGCACGTTTCCGGAATCCGGTCTGTCCAGTCCGGACATCAGGGTGAGCAGCGTGCTTTTTCCGCTCCCGCTGCTTCCGGCAATCACAAGGAATTCCCCTGCATCCACCGAAAGACTGATCTGATCCAGAATGCGGATTTCCCGGCTTTCCACGGTATAATTCTTGCAAAGTTCTATTGTTTCAACCATTTTCATTTTTTGCATCCATTGCATACAGTCTGTCAAGTATTTTGGGAAAATCTGCCAGCAGTTTTTCTGTTTCCCGGATGTTCAGATGCTGGGTATGTTCATGCAGCCTTTTTCCATAGGCCGTGACAAACGCGCACGCATACTCTTCCCCCAGGTGTTTCAGTTGAAGTGCAAATTCAGCAAGTTCATCAATTACAAGCACCTCTCCTATCTCTTTCCGCAAAGGGAGAATCTCTGTTTCCAGCCGGGAAATGAGTTCAGGGAGTCTGTGTCTGCTTTCCTCCGGCATATCTGCTGCCATATCTTTTGTCTCTGCTGTTTTCCTGACACTGCTGTAAGGAAGGAAACGTTTGAGTTCTTCAAAAAACGCTTGACGGGAGAGGGGTTTGCGCAGATATCCGTCAAAAAAATTTTTTATTTTTTCTTCCGCATCCTTCATGGCTGAAGCTGTCAGGGCAATAACCGGAATCTGTTTCAGGCGATCATCCTGCCTGATGATTTCGGTCACTTCATATCCGTCTCTGCCCGGCATCCGCAGATCCATAAGGATCAGATCCGGAGGCTTCCGCAGACGGCCAAGCACCTGGAGCGCTGCATCTCCGTTTTCCGTTTCCATCAGGGTGAGGTCTGTATGCTCCAAATATTCTTTCACCAGATCAATATTGAAGCGAATGTCATCTGCAATGAGAATGGTGCCGGGCTTGAAGCAGATGCTTTCCTGTTCCTGCCCGGGTGTGTCTTCCAAAGGCAGTGTTCCTTCCGCAGTTTCCACATCCCGAAGCTCCACACGGAACAGGCTGCCTTTGCCCACCTCACTTTGCACGGAAACCCGGCCATTCATCATTTCCGCCAGACTTCGGCTGATGGCAAGTCCCAGACCTGTGCCACCGTACTGCCAGTTTTTCTGCCCATCCTGCTGATGGAAGCATTCAAAAATCGCTTTGTGCTGATCTTCGGGAATGCCGATGCCTGTGTCTTCCACTTCGATGACCAGACAGACCGCATTTCCGGATATTTCCCCCTGCTTTTCCCGGGATTCCGGATCGGTGCGGCAGTATGCCCGGATGATGACAGTTCCGTGATGGGTGAATTTCAGGGCATTTCCCAGAAGATTCATCAGAATCTGCCGGAGACGGACTTCATCCAGAAGCAGCACGGGGATACTGTTCTTTTCCATCTCTGTTTTCAGCGTGATTTCCTTTTCTCCGAACTTTGCGGAAAATATCTGCACCATATCCTTGATGATCTGCCTGACGTTTACCGCTTCTTTTTCAATTTTCAAGTGGCCTGCCTCAATTTTGGAAAGATCCAGGATGTCATTTATGAGTGTGAGCAGTGTTTTTCCGCTGGTATGGATATGCTGGAGATATTTTCTCTGCCCGGGATCCCAGATTTTGTCCATCAGCAGTTCGCTGAACCCGAGGATGGCATTCATGGGGGTGCGGATTTCATGACTCATATTGGCCAGAAACACACTTTTGGCCCGGTTCGCGGCCTCCGCGGCTTCCTTGGCCTTTTCCAGTTCCGTCCGGTTCTCCCGGCGCTGGGTGATGTCACGCGCGTTGAGCACAATGGTCTTCATGGCCCGGTTGGCCAGAAGATTGACGCAGTGGGATTCCACATGCAGCCAGTGTCCGGCCCGGTGACGCATCCGATGCTCAATCATGCGGGGTTCCCCTTTTTCCTTCAG
Organism: uncultured Desulfobacterales bacterium; assembly: GCA_964505535.1. Classification (GTDB taxonomy): domain Bacteria; phylum Desulfobacterota; class Desulfobacteria; order Desulfobacterales; family Desulfococcaceae; genus JAABRU01. The sequence continues at coordinate 6,805 of CAZDIU010000130.1, forward strand.
CAGAGAATGGAGCATTTCCTGCCAGGCCTGCCTGTCCTGCTCATGGAAAAGGGAAAAAACAGAAGTTCCCTCCAGTTCACCCGCGTCATATCCCAGCACCGGTGTGAGTGTGGGACTCTGATACACGATTTTCCCGTCCGGTCTGAAGGTCAGAATAATATCCTTTCCATACTCGGTCAGGCTCCGAAAGCGTTCCTCACGTTGCCGGATCTGACGGTTTCGGAGAAAAACCAGTCCCAGGAAGATGAGAAACCCTGCACCTGCCAGGAAAACGAGTCTGCGCACAAAAACCGGATCAAATCGCTTCTCATAACGCACAGAAAGCCATTTCTGCCGGATGGCATTGTGATCCTCCACAGTGAAAGAGGCAATGACTTTTTCCATAATGCCGGTGAGTTGCGGCCAGTCTTTCCGGACAGCAATGCAGAGATCATAGTATTCATAAGAGGTCGGAGCCGCGATTTTCAGATTTGCCAGCCCGTTTTTTTCAATCAGATAGGAGGCAGCGGCCAGATTCGCGATATGGGCATCAGCCTGTCCCACGGACACTTTTTCCAGGCATCCCAAAGGAGAATCCGCAAACACGGGAACATAGTCAATGCCCTCCCTTTCCAGCCAGCCGTGGGGAAACACTTTGGGAACCACAGATATTTTTTTCCCTTTCAAATCCTTGACCCCGCTGACAAAAGGCGCATCCTTCTGCGTAATAATCACTGTGGGAAAGGAAAGATAGGGAGAGGTGAAATTCATATAGGCCGCCCTGTCCGGAGATGCGGACGCACAGGAAAGCAGGTCAATCTCACGGTTCTCCATTTTTTTCAGCACGTCCGGCCAGGGCATGTCCGGCATTTTCACAAACTGTATGTCCAGCCGCTCGCTGATAAGACGCATATAATCGGCACACATGCCGTGATGCGTGTTATCCTTTTCAATATAATAGAAGGGAGGAAACGCGCGGGGCCCTGTGATCCGGATGGTTTTGTGCGTTTCCAGCCAGCGGATTTCCCCGGGAGTCAGAGGAATTCTGTTTCTCTGTTCCTCTGCGGCCAATAAACCGGAACCCATAAGCGCAGTCAGGACAAGTGCCAGAAAAAGATGTTTCTTTTTTGTCTGCATGAAGTTACTGCCCTGTTCCCGGCCTGAGATGTTCATAGGGCGGCAGCGTGGAAACGCGTTTGTCCTCAACCGCCCTGCCGACAGTGAAATGATAGAGAGTCTGAAAACTGCTGTCTTTGAGTCCCAAAACTTCATGCACGGGATCATCAAAAAAACAGCCAATGCCGGTTCCCCGGAAACCGTATGCCTCTGCCTCCAGATAAAGCACCTGACCAGTCATGCCGCATTCCCGGAACAGATCGCGGTAACGGAAAGGCTCTTTTTCCACGATGGACTGAAATTCTGCCAGCATTCCCAGAGAAAATGCGCTGTCTCCCGCAATGGCCTGATCACAGCTCAGGGAAATCGCAGTTTCCGTTACATCTCCCTGTTGGAGCAGATAAAGGGGAAAATCCGCTGTGATTTGCTGCCACAGGAGATCAGGGGCAGTTTTGCTGCGGATGGCAGTCAATGCTGTCTCCGCTCTCAGAAAAAAATAGATTCCCGGTTCCAGTCCTTTTATCCGGTGAACAAAGAGCAGCAGATGGACGCGGGGATTTCCTGCTTCTGCATCAAAAGGAGGCACATTTTTCCGGGGAAGGGTTTTGTCCAGCATGGCAAAAAATATTTCCCTGTCCATGAACGCTTTGCTGCTGAAGGCTGTGGCGCTTCTGCGGCTGCGGATGATCTTTGCTGCGGGCATGGGGGAAAGAACATCGGTTCGGAAAGGACGGGGACCGGCTGTGCTCCGGATTTCCGGGGTGCGGGGTTTGCGTGTGCATTCCGCAGTATCATAAATGAGGTCCCAGCGGATTGTCCGTGAACTCAGTGAATTGGGGATTCCCTGCACAGAAAGATCGGAAAAATCCGCAAGAATGTCATCCGGCAGAACATAAGGAATCTCTGTGCCGGAGGCATGAACCGCACACAGCAGTTGTGCCTCCTCTGCTTCGCATTCTTTCCACTGTGTCCGGTCAAAGCCCAGAACAGTGTTCATATCCGCATGGGAAAGGCAGTGCAGACAGCTCAGTTTCCATCCCATGAGACCGGCTGAAAAACTCAGTGCTGCCAGGGCATGGCCTGTATCCAGACTGCAGTAACGGAAGGCTCTTTCCCCGTATTTCCAGGATTCCCGCCAGAAAATGCTGCTCAGACCGATAAAAAAAACGCCAGTCTGAAAATGACTGCGTATTTTTTCCCACAGTTGTGCAGGAATGCCCGCACGGGGCTCCAGCGCGTGCAGAAAGGAATTGTAATGATACAGGCCGGATTTCAGATTTTCCTGTTCCGGCAGTATCAGATACGCCTCTTCCGGATGGAGATTTCCGCTGGACGGATTCATTCGCAGAGACCATTGCTCTGCCCCTGCTGATTTCCAGGCTGAAATCCCCAGAGAAAGCTCCAGAAATCCCCCGATACTCTCCGGAGCAAAGGGCCGGACAGAATTTCTTTCCCTTTGGTACAGATTCATATGTTCCCCTTCCGGATCTGTTTTCAGAAGCGGGAGAGACAGGGGCGCACTTCCTTTGTAGTACCGGAAGGGATTTGGCTGGTTTTTCCAGTCCATGTATCCCGCAGACCGGGCAAAGCGGTGAAAATGATGTTTGGTTTCCCCATGACAGCGGAAAACCTCTTTGGCATTTTTGTCCATGACAGCCCCCCGGAAAAATTTCATAAAAATGACGATAATAAATCATTTTAACCCATATCCTGTTTTTCAGGCAATAAAAAAGATGAGAATTTCTAAGAGGGTGTTTGAAAAAGTCCCTGTCCGGACATCTTCCCCCTTTTGTAAGGGAAGAGGAAGTTCTTAAAATACCGGAAGGGTCAGATGCCGGGTTTCAGGTGTCAGAAAATTAAGTAACCGTTCATATATTTTCGACTATTATAAACCCTGAGGGTTTTGAAAACCCTCAGGGTTTCAGAATTTAACTTATGAACGGTTACTTAACACTGAAACCTCAAAACCGTATATCAGCAATTTCCAAATCTCTAAAGGGGGAGAAACAGACTTTTCAAACACGCTCTAAGGGTTTTTCAGCCAACTGCGCAACTCCCAATCCGGTCTGTCTGTGATACGCACCAGACAGTTGTTCTGCGCTGCGGAAATAATAAGGAGTGCCAAACTGAAAATTTGGCAGGATTCTCGGAATGCAGGCTGTCTGAGTCCGAATTTGCAGAATAAAAGGATTTGACCGATATGGAAAAATCCTGTAAATCCATTAATATTGAGATATGCTTGTCATATCCCAAGCTGCAGCCGCATTGGAATGGAAAAATCCTGTAAATCCATTAATATTGAGATTCCTGTTTCAGACAGAAGATGAAATCACAAACTTTCAGTTTGGGAATCCGGAAAGGTTTCGGAACTCCGAAATCCGGATTATAAAAAAACGTACAGGCGGACAGGAAACGGAGCCATGACAGACAGAAAAAGTTTTGACAGTCCGTGGAAGGAGATACTGGGTGCATATTTCCGTGAATTCATGCTCTTCTTTTTTCCCAAAATTGAGAAGGAGATTGACTGGGAAAAGGGCTACATACCGCTGGACAAGGAACTGCACCAGATAACGCGTGAGTCCGACACAGGCAACCGTGTTGCAGACCGGCTGATGAAGGTGTGGAAAAAGAACGGGGATGAAACATGGGTGATGGCGCATACAGAGATACAGGGCGGAAAAGAGGAGGACTTTCCGCACCGTGTTTTTGTGTACAATTACCGGGGGCAGGATCTGTACAAAAGACCTGTGGTCAGTCTGGCCGTGCTGACGGATGAAAACCCGGAATGGAAGGTTTCCGGATATGAACAGGAACTGTGGGGCTGCCGGACAGCGTTTTCATTTCCGTGCGTGAAGCTGCTGGATTACAGAAAGAAATGGAAACAGCTTGAAGTTTCACAGAATCCTTTTGCGGTCGCGGTCATGGCGCATCTGAAAACCCTTGAAACCCGGAAGGATAAGCAGAGCCGCCTGAATTATAAGCTGGCTTTGAGCAAAAATCTTTACCGTCATGGCTGGACAAAGGATGACATTATCCGTCTGTACCGTTTCATTGACTGGATTATGGTGCTTCCGGGGGAAATGGAAAATGTTTATCATGAAAAACTCATGGATTATGAAAGGGAGGTGAACATGCAGTACATCACAACAGCGGAACGGATTGGAATGGAAAAAGGAAAACTTGAAGGAATAATGGCCTCCCTTCAGACCGTTCTTGAGGTGAAATTCGGCCCCGATGGTTCTGCGGTATATACGAAAATCCGGAGAATTAGAAAGCCGGACAGGCTGATGGGCATTCTGGCGGCTGTGAAAACCGCAAAGTCACCGGAGGATGTTCTGAACGCTGTGAAGGAGAAGAAAAACAGGAAATCTGCCGGTGAGTGAGAGGCTATTTCTGTCCGGAACTGTGATTCTGATGATTTCTGTGATTTACATGAATCAGCAAATCATGTCAGTCATTTTAATCACGGAACTCACAGTTCAGACAGTAAAAACCGTATGAACTAGGATTTTCAGGATTGAGGGATTGACAGGATTTTTCACTTGTCTGAACCGGGATTATGGGGGATTTTGGGGATTAAAGGGATTTTTTTTCAATCCTGCAAATCCCGTCAATCCCCCATAATCCCGGTTCAGACAGGGGAACATTCCGGTTCGGAATTTCGGAAAATCTTACAATGGAATTAACGACATGACAGACAGAAAAACATTTGACAGTCCGTGGAAGGAGATACTGGGTGCATATTTCCGTGAATTCATGCTCTTCTTTTTTCCCAAAATTGAGAAGGAGATTGACTGGGAAAAGGGCTACATACCGCTGGACAAGGAACTGCACCAGATAACGCGTGAGTCCGACACAGGCAACCGTGTTGCAGACCGGCTGATGAAGGTGTGGAAAAAGAACGGGGATGAAACATGGGTGATGGCGCATACAGAGATACAGGGCGGAAAAGAGGAGGACTTTCCGCACCGTGTTTTTGTGTACAATTACCGGGGGCAGGATCTGTACAAAAGACCTGTGGTCAGTCTGGCCGTGCTGACGGATGAAAACCCGGAATGGAAGGTTTCCGGATATGAACAGGAACTGTGGGGCTGCCGGACAGCGTTTTCATTTCCGTGCGTGAAGCTGCTGGATTACAGAAAGAAATGGAAACAGCTTGAAGTTTCACAGAATCCTTTTGCGGTCGCGGTCATGGCGCATCTGAAAACCCTTGAAACCCGGAAGGATAAGCAGAGCCGCCTGAATTATAAGCTGGCTTTGAGCAAAAATCTTTACCGTCATGGCTGGACAAAGGATGACATTATCCGTCTGTACCGTTTCATTGACTGGATTATGGTGCTTCCGGGGGAAATGGAAAACATTTATCATGAAAAACTGATGGATTATGAAAGGGAGGTGAACATGCAGTACATCACAACAGCCGAGCGGATTGGAATGGAAAAGGGAATGGAAAAGGGTATTCTGCTGGGTTCTCTTCAGACTGTTCTGGAAATGAAATTCGGCGCACAGGGGCTGGAGATTTATCCGGATATTAAGCGGATTAAGAAAAAAGACAGGCTGGAGAAAATTCTTCAGACAGCCAAAACCGCAAAAACAGCTGATGAGGTTCTGAGAGCAGTGAAAGAGAAGAAAAAAAAGGAAACTGCAGAGGAGTGACAGGCGGCTGTTTCTGTCCTGAACTGTCATTTTCCATTCCCGCAACCGTTTACCATGAAAAATTCATGGATTATGAAAGGGAGGTGAATATGCAGTACATCACAACAGCAGAGCGGATCGGAATGGAAAAGGGTATGGAAAAGGGTATGGAAATCGGAGTGGAAAAGGGCTTTCTGCTGGGTTCCATCCAGACCACCCTGAAAATCAGATTCGGTGCTGACGGACTTGGCATTTATTCGAAAATAAAACGGATTCAGAAACATGAGAGGCTGAAAAAAATCCTTGAAACCGCCGAGTCTGCAAAATCAGCCGGGGAGGTTCTGAAAGGGTAGTCGGTCTGCACGAACTGATTTAAATATAACTATTTTATATTATTATATTTTTTAAGAAATACTGATTATTATCTATACATAGTAAATACAAATAGTTATACGATACATCCATGATACTGTTTGTGCTGTTTTTAGCTAATATGCTGATTTATAAAATAAAATAATCAGCATAAAAAGTCCCACTACCTCTGAAAGCAGTGAAAGAGAAGAAAAAAAGGAATCAGCGGCAGAGTGACAGACAGGGATTCACAGGATTTACGGATTGACCGGGATAAAAAAATCCTGTAAATTTTTTAATCATGTGAATCCCGGTTCAGACAATTTTTGAATACGATTATACAGGATTATATACGATGAACAGGATTTTCAGACTGCCTTATCCGGATTAATCCCTTAATCCTGCAAATCCCGGTTCAGACAGCAGCCTGAGTGGAATTCAGGGTTGAACGAACTGATATTAAAGGAAATTTACCCAAATGGAGAATATTTTTCTGGATAAGGCAAAAGAGAATCTGAAAATGGCGCAGGTCAGTTTTGAGCATGAGTGTTACAATGCCTGTGCCAACCGTGCCTATTATGCCGCATTTCAGGCCGCGATTGCAGCTTTGTCTGACAAAGGTGTCAGCAAAGGGAAATATGAACACAAATGGGTGCAGGCTGAATTCAGCGAAAAACTGATAAAGCGGCAGAAATTGTATCCGGGCATGCTGAAATCATATCTGACTAAAGTTTCTCAACGAATAATATAATCTTCTGAAATTAAATGTATAAAC
>CAZDIU010000131.1:0-2522 GCA_964505535.1 uncultured Desulfobacterales bacterium
CCGGCTCGGGGATGCCAGCGGCAGGAGAAGCTGGGAAATTTATATGGGGGATGCATCATCTCCCTGCCAGTGTCCGGTTGCCAGAACCTTTCAGATGGACAAAGCCCAACGTTCCCAGGAAGTTGTGAAAGTGGAGGGAATCCGAATTCCCCTGATTGTTTACACCGTTCCAATCCGGGACCGGGATGGAAAAGTGGAAATGGTCATTGAAATCGCGAGTGAAATTTCCGAGGTGAAACGTCTGCAGGAGGAACTGCAGTTTGCCCGTGCCCAGTACCGTCAGCTTTTTGATGAAGTTCCCTGTTATATCTCCGTGCAGGACAGAAATCTCAAAATACTGGAGATCAACCGGCTGTTTCGGGAGGAGTTCGGAGATCGCATCGGCGAATACTGTTACAAAGCCTACAAAGGCAGGGACAGTATCTGCACCGACTGCCCCGTGATGCAGACCTTTGCTGACGGAAAACCCCATTCCACCGAAGCTGTGGTGGAATCCGCAAAAGGGGATCAGTACAATGTGCTTATCTGGACGGCTCCCATCCGTGACAAAGAGGGAAAGATTGTGCAGGTCATGGAAATGTCCACCAATATCACCCAGATTTACAAACTCAGGGATCAGCTTTCCTCACTGGGACTGCTTATCGGGTCCATTTCCCACGGCATCAAGGGAATGCTCACGGGGCTGGATGGCGGTATGTACATGTTCAATTCAGGTTTCAGCAAAGACAACCGCAAACAGATGGAAGAGGGATGGGAAATTGTCAAACTCATGATCGGCCGTATCCGGGAAATGATCCTCAATATCCTTTATTACGCAAAAAAGAGGGAACTGAACTGGGAGCAGGTGGATGTGGCAGAATTCATCAATGAAATTGCAGCCGCGTTTGAGCCAAAGGCACGGAAGGAAAAAATAGAATTTGTGCGGGATTTCGGCCCGGGTCTGGGCGGATTTGAGATTGATCCGGCAGTTGCACGCGCGGCACTTATCAATATACTGGAAAACGCCATTGACGCATGCAATGAGGACAGAAAAAAGGAAAATCACCGTGTTGTGTTCGGCGTGAAGCGGGATGGAGATGCCATTGTGTTTGAAATCACGGATAACGGCATCGGCATGGACAAAGAAACCCTCAACTCCCTGTTCACACTCTTTTTCTCCTCAAAAGGCAGCAAAGGCACGGGACTGGGTCTCTTTGTTTCCAAAAAAACCGTTGAACAGCATGGAGGTCAGATAAACGTGACTTCCGAACGCGGTCAGGGAACCACTTTCCGTATCCGTATGCCGGTGACACTGCCTGAGTCTGTCCGCCAGGAGCAGGAGGACAATCCCGAAGATGTCTGAAAGGGACAGGCAATGCTGTGCTGAAATATGAATGTTGTCAGGCAAATGACACTTTCTGAAGGTGTTCAGGTGTCAGGTGTCAGTCAATGCCGTTTCCTTAAGTAAAAAATTTCCCTCCCCCGGCGGGAGGGGTAAGGGGAGGGGAGCCTTAAGGAAACGGCATTGAGGTGTCAGTAATTGTCACTGAACACTGAAACCTGAAATCAAATCCCCTGCATCAATGATACGGAAAGGGGGCATAAATGGAAAAAAAACCGAAATTCTGGGAATCCCTGATCTTCCGGCTGACCGTTTCCGTGGGAGTCGTGCTGTTCATCAGTATCTTCACATGGGCCTACTTTGATGTGCAGCGGCAGAAAAAGGATGTTTTCCGAAAAACGGTTGAAGAAGCGGATCGGCTGGCTGATGCCATCAAACTGGGAACCCATTATGCCATGATGGGCAATTTCAGGGATCATCTCAATGAAATTATCAGAAGTCTCGGCCGCCACGAACAAATCCGCCATATCCGAATCCTTAACAAAAAAGGGGAAATCAAATTCTCCAATATAACAGAGGAAATCAGTCAGCAAATCGATATTAAAGCAGAACCCTGCCATATCTGCCACAAATTCAATCCTCCGCCCGTATCTTTGGATATTCCGGAAAGAACCCGCGTTTTCACCGAATCCGGCAGCATCCGGATGATGGGCATTATCAGCCCCATTTACAATGAACCCGGATGCGCTTCGGACTGCCATTTTCACCCTGCGGAATCCAAACTGCTGGGTGCACTTGATGTGGTCATTTCCATGGAAGGAACCGACGCGGAAATATTTTACCATGAACGGCAGATTCTGCTGATGGCTGTCCTCAGTTTTCTTGCAACGTCCGGCATTATCACGGCTTTTCTCCTTATTGATGTCATCCGGCCCATCCGGGATCTTATCAAAAAAACACGCCGCATCGGGAGGGGAGAACACGAATATGAGGCCAGAACCGGATGGAATGATGAGATCGGTCTGCTGGCTGATGCCATCAGCAGGATGGGAGAGAAGACAAAGGAAAAGCAGGAGGAGATCAACAAGCAGCGGGATGAATATCAGCAGTTGTTTGAAGAGGTTCCCTGCTATATCACGGTGGTGGACAGAAATTTCCGGCTGCTGCGCTACAACAAGGCTTTCACCCGGTAGTTCAATCC
>CAZDIU010000131.1:2532-13492 GCA_964505535.1 uncultured Desulfobacterales bacterium
GACATGGGGAACACTGTTACAGGGTTTACAAGGGCCGGGACAGACACTGCGATGTATGCCCGGTGCTGAGAACCTTTGAAGACGGGGAATCCCATTACAGTGAGGAGGCCGGCATCACCAGATCCGGGGAAATTTCCCACTGGCTGGTGCAGGCCTCGCCCATCCGGGATGCAAAAGGCCAAATCACAGCGGTAATGGAAATGAGTCTGGACATTACGGTCCGCAAGCAGTTGGAGGAACGGATCCGGGAGTCAGAAGCCAAATACCGTGTCATATTTGACAATATTCCCAACCCGGTATTTGTGCTGGACGCCCGGACACTGGATATTCTTGACTGCAATGACAACCAGAAGGCTGTGTACGGATATGAAAAACAGGAGATACTGGGAATGACCTTTGCCATTCTCTTTGATGAAAATGAGCGGGAAACATATGCAGAAAAGATGAAGATCCTGAGTTTCATTGATCAGGCCCGGCAGATCAGAAAAGACGGGCAGATAATTTTTGTCAATATCCGGGTGTCTCCGTCCCAATACATGGGAAAAAAAGCTTTGCTGGTGACCACCAGTGACATTACCCGGCGGCTGCTGGCGGAACAGCAGTTGGTACATGCAGGGAAAATGACCACGCTGGGTGAAATGGCCACGGGCATTGCCCATGAACTGAACCAGCCTCTGACAGTCATCAAAACAGCCGGCAGTTTTCTGATGCGCAAAGTCAGAAAAGGAGAGCCAATAAGGGAGGATATTCTGAAAACCCTGACAGAGGAAATTGACGGTCATGTGAACCGGGCATCCAAAATCATCAACCATCTGCGGGAATTCGGCAGAAAATCGGAAGTGGAAAAACAGAATGTCAATGTGAATGAACCTCTTGCCAAATCAATAGACATGTTTTCCCAGCAGTTGAAACTGCGGGAAATCATACTGAAAAAAGATCTGGCTCCGGATTTGCCCTTTATCCAGGCCGACGCGAACCGGCTGGAACAGGTTTTTGTCAATCTGCTTATCAATGCAAGGGATTCCATAGAGGAAAAATGGGAAAAGGGTCTGATGTACGGAAAGCAGACCAGAGAAATCCGTATTAAAACCGCTGCGGAAAACGGCCATGTGCTGATTTCCATTTCAGATAACGGGATGGGCATTCCCAAAAATGTCCGGGATCGGATATTTGAACCCTTTTTCACCACCAAGAAAGTGGGAAAAGGTACAGGGCTGGGGCTTTCCATCACCTACGGAATCATTCAGGACTATGAGGGAAGCATCACGGTGGAAAGCACGGAAAACATGGGAACTGAATTCACCATCCGCTTTCCGGCATCAGTTTCAGCCGATGCAGCGGGATAGGAATCAGAGATCAGAGGCCGGGGATTAGGGGGCAGAAATCAGCCCCTTTACCCCAGCCCCTCTTCTTTATTTATTCTTCCTCATCCTCTTCTTCCTGCGGTTTGAGATGATCAGGCACAATCACCATCTTGAGCAGCAGGGGTTTGAGAAAGGACCAGCGCATACCGATTTTGTATTCCTCTTCCAGATCCCGGAGGGCATCCCAGCAGTTGTGACAGGGAGAAACTACCAGTTTGCAACCGGTTGCCAGAATCTGATCCCGTTTGGTCTTGAGACCGATATTGCGGTGTTTTCTGAATTTCCCGATACCGTTGAATCCGCCGCCGCCGCCGCAGCAGAAATTATGTTCCCGGCACGGGGTCATTTCCCGAAAATCCTCTGCAATATAACTCATAATCTCACGGGCATAGTCAGCCAGACCTGCATTCCGGATATAGTTGCAGGAATCCTGATACGTGACAGGTTCCTTGATTTTCTTGGCCGGATCAATCTTGAGTTTGCCTGTGCGCAGGGCTTCGGCCACCCATTCCACATAGTGGAAACTGGGAACCGGGGTTTGACCGCTTTTCAGCCCTGCCCAGTAAGGACCTTCAATAACTGTGGCCCGATACGCATGTCCGCATTCGGTGACGACCATGCGTTTGGGTTTCAGGCGTTCCATGGCCTCATACACGGTTTCCACCTGCATCTTGCAGGCTTCCCAGTCACCCGCGAACATGGCCAGACTGGTTTCCTCCCATCCGCTGCTGGGAACTGTCCAGTTTTCTCCGGCTATGTGAAAGAGAATGGCTGCTTCCGCAAGGTCTTCGGGATAATGCTTGGGTTCCCTGGCATTGACGGTATACATGATGTCCGCGCCTTCCTTGTCCACCGGAATTTCCAGCCCGGGCCATTCTTCCGAATTCTCATCAGCCATCCATTCGCAGGTCTCCACCCAGTCTTCCACGGTGACATCCATCTGGGCACGGTAGATCCGGTGCATACCGGAACCGATTTTCATTTCCCAGGGAACAAATCCCTGGGCGAAACAAAGCCCGCGCAGGTAACCGAACATGACCCCCATGTCAATGCCAAAGGGACAGTAGGTTCCGCAGCGGTTGCAGCAGGTGCATTTGGCCCACGCGGTTTCCATGCACATCTGCATAAATGCGTTGTCCACCTGCCCTTTGCGTTTGACCATTTCCCCCAGGGTGGACTGAATTTTGTATGAGGGAACCTGCTGCGGATCTTTGTTGTTGGCCAGATACAGGAAGCAGCTGTCCGCACACAGACCGCAGTGTGCGCAGATTTCCAGCCAGGTTTTGATCCGGGATTTTGACACCAAAGTCTTCTGAAGGGTGTTCCACAGCAACTCTGTGTCCACATCCAGCTCATTCATTTCACTGTAATATTGTGCACCGCTTTTGTCATTGAGCAGTGCCTGGAGAAATTCCAGCGTATTTACCTTTTCTCTGTTGCAGAGTTTGCCTTGTGCCATTTTTATATCCTTACCTAATCAGTTGTCAGTGTTCAGTTGTCAGTGTTCAGTTATCAGTGTTCCGTTACCAGTGTTCCCTTACCGGTTCTTTTGATAACGGAACACTGTTCACTGACAACTGTTCACGGATATTACCACGCCATTCCTCTTTTCCGTTTCATATCGCCCCGCTTGATGGCAAAGTCCATGCCAAGCTGGGCTCTGGACATGAAATAGAGAACAAAATGGGACAGTTTGGTAAAGGGAATCGCGACCAGCATGATCTCACCGCTGAGGATATGCAGGATGAGCCAGAATTTGTAGTTTCCGATGTGGTGCATTGCCAGGAAACCGGTGATAAAAGGCGCCACGGCAATGGCCAGTATCAGCCAGTCATACCGGGTCGTGATGATTCTGACTTCCGGCAGTGCCATACGGCGGAGAGCAATGAACACTGCTGCCACCAGCATGGCAATGGTGAGAAAATCAGCAGCAGCGTCCGGCATGCTCCACAGGCGGAAACCGAAGCGTTCCTGCAGCAGAATATTGTGTGCCTGCAGAAAAATCGGTGTGATCACCAGACCGATGTGGAAGGTGAAAAACAGCAGGGTGAAAAATTTGTAATAACGCCAGCTGTGGGTTCCGTAGGGAACCAGCCACAGAAAAATGGAACGGGCAGCTCCCTTGAACCCCTGCATTCTGTATTCTCCGTAGGCAACCCGGTCCAACTGCCAGTCCAGTCCTTTTACATACTGAACAGCGCGGACAATAACCCCGACAAAGAATATGCTGAAAGATATCCAGGCCAGAGGGCCGGTTACAAATTCATACATCTTAATCTCCTTTTATTCGGCACATGCCTATTCTTCGTGGCCTGAATGTGATTCCTGTAATTCATGATCCGCTTCCCTGTCCGTGAGAAAAGACCAGAAAGCGACATAAACGAGCAGTCCCGCGCCCATCAGGATATAGGTGATGTTTTTGGTATGCAGCATGAAATCCTGCAGCGTGTAAATGATGTCGTGCATTTTTCTTCCTCCCCGTGTCAGTGAGACGCTTTGTAATCCGGATGTTCATAGAATATGGGCATCCGGGTGACGATGAATTTGAAGGCCACTATGCCGAGAGTCAGCATGAAAAGCGTGAGCCCGATTTCGCCCGGATGGGGGAAATATCTGTCTTTCAGCGGCAGATACCAGTTGAATGCAATCAGACACACATTCAGCCGGTTGAGGATGATTCCCAGCACTGTAATCAGGGCAGCCCGGCGGATGAGCTTGAAATTCTTTTCCCGCACGGCAACCGCATACATGAAACAGGGCAGCGCAACAAATCCCAGCAGTTCCACCAGAAACCATATGCCGTAGCCGGTCCCCAGCAGATGCCAGCTGTTGTCCATGGCAATGCCGATGACTTTGATGATCAGATAGCCTGCCATAATAAAGGATGCGCCTTTGGCAAAACCCAGGACAACCCCGTCATGCTCGGACAGATAGGTTTCATCCATTTTGTCATGGAAATACCTGTGGGAAAGACTTCCCTCAAAAATCACCATGGAAAGACCCGCAAACATGCTGGAGACGAAGAAATACACAGCCAGATACTGAGAATACCACAAAGGATGGAGCTTGGCAGGCGCAATGATGAACAGCGCTCCCAGAGATGACTGGTGCAGGGTGGAAAGAATCACACCGAAGATGGTCAGCACAAGCGTCAGCCTGTAGATGATGTTGCGCAGCTTTTTCAGGCCCAGCCATTCCAGCGCTGTCGTGGAATACTCCAGAAACAGCACCGTAAGATACAGAGCCACACACAGACCCACTTCAAACAGCAGTGAAGTGGTTCCCGGAGACCAGAACAGGGGGTAGGGCAGACGCCAGGGGCGGCCCACATCGTAATGCAGAGAGACCACAACCAGGGCATAGCCCAGAAATGCGGTCAGAATCGCGGGACGGACTGCGGAATGATAGCGTTTCATTCCGAAAAGATAGCACGCTGCAGAAGAGGTGTATCCTCCGGCAGCCAGGGCAACTCCGGCCATCAGGTCAAATCCGATCCACAGTCCCCAGGGATAATTGTCATCCAGGTTTGTCACAGCGGCCAGTCCTCCGGTGAAGCGCAGCACCGTGAGCAGCAGACCGATGATCATGATAACGCCGACAGCCATGCTGAAAGGGCTTTTCAGGTTCAATGACTGGTCCGGCGGGAAAATTTTCGCTTTAAGCGCAGCAAGTTGCTGAGACATCAGACATCCTCCTCTTTGACAGCTTCTTTTGCTTTTGCGGCTTCCTCAAGGGCCTTTTTCACTTCTTTCTGAACTGCGGCCTCTTTTTCCTTTTTCGCCCTGTCCAAAGCCTGTGCAAGTTTCTTTTCAGCGGCTGCACTGGTTTCGGCAATGGCATTTGCCACAGCCTGTGCCTGCTCTTCCGCAGCAATTTTCTCTTTCCGTCTGCTCATGGCATATGCCCCGGTCAGGAACAGAGGCCACAGACCGGCCACCATGGGAACCACTGCCAGCGCTCCTGATGTCAGGTTCGGGGCAGGTGTAATGCCCAGATCCTCGCGCATTCCAATCTGCTCAAAGGGCTCGCCCGAAATATACAGCCAGCTCGTGCCGCCCATTTCATTTTCACCGTATATATGGTTGACATAGCGATCCGGATGTCTGCGGATACGCTCCCTGGCGATGGCAAGCAGATCCTCCCGTTTGCCGAAAGTCAGTGCCTCCACCGGACATACCTCCACACATCCGGGCAGTTTGCCCTCTTTCAGTCTCGGATGGCACATGGTGCATTTGACCACACGGGGGGTCAGCACTTTGTCATATTCATAGGTCGGGATATTGAAGGGGCAGGCCACCATGCAGTAACGGCATCCCACGCATACGGAAGCGTCGTAAATTACGGCCCCCTCTTTGGTTTTTTTGAAGGCTTTGACAAAACAGGCTGATGCGCAGGCAGGCTCCAGACAGTGGTTGCACTGCATTTTCCGGAATACAGGCGTTTCCGGATTTTTGCTGCTTTCGTATTTGTTGACAACGGTATAGGCCGCAGAATCGGTCCGCCGTTTCTCATCCAGCACTGTGAGTTCCTTGAACGGTTTTTCCGGCTGCGGCAGATCATTGACTTTGTTGCAGGCCTCTTCGCAGGAACGGCAGCCCACACAGAGCGTGGTGTCGTGCAGAACACCGAAACTGCCCGGATACCCTTCAAAATGAACGTTCGATCCTGCAAACGCCTTGTTCCCCACGGCTGTGCTCAGTCCTGCACCGCCCATCCATGCCAAAAATTTTCTACGGGATACTGACATATTTGGTACCTCTGTAAGTTAAGCTTATCCTTCACCCATATCATCCGCACAAATTCGGCTTCCCTCTCCGGACTCCGGAGAGGGAGCAGGGCGAATTTATGATTTCTCTTTATGACAGCCGGTACATCCGGCAGGCTTTTCCAGCTTCATCTCTTTGTGGCAGGTCATGCACTGCTGATGATAGGCTCCCAGAAGTCCGGGCCGCATCATCTGACTTTCATCAAAGGGTTTGCCGTGGCAGCTTTCGCATCTGGGCGGTTTTTTCGCTATCGGGCTGTTGTGGTGGCAGCCCTGGCACATCACGCCCTGTTCTCTGTGGAACCAGGAGGCCATTTTGTTCTTCTCCATTCCCTCCGCGAGTTTTTTCACAATCTTGCGGTGGGGAAGTTCCACTGCCTCGTATTTGTCGGCCAGTGTTTTGATGATCACTTTTTCCGGAATATCCTCATCATCCCAGGTTCCGGTGACAAATTTCCTGTCTCTGAGCATCATCCCGGCCAGTTCTTTTTCATCACCGCCTTTGACAGTTCCAATCATGTCGGAAGTCATTTCCTGATGACAGGTCAGGCAGGATGCCTCAGCCTGTTTCCGGCCTTTGTGCATGAACACATGACAGCCCGCACATTTGGGATCAGACTGTTTCAGTTCGTGGCAGCCTGTGCAGCTTTTCTCTGATCCGCTCTGGTGAAAGGCTTTTTCCAGCTTCACATAGTCTCCGTCTTTAAGCCCGGTCATGGTGTGGCATTTGCTGCATTTGTCCATGGCTGCATGATGACAGGCCCGGCAGGTGTCATTGTATTCCTCATGGGCTTTGTGATCAAAGGGAACCCGGTTCATGCGCGCATTTGCCAGTTTGCCGCCTTCCGGCTCGATCTCTCCTGTGGAAACCAGCACGGCATCCGGCTGTTTGCGCTCCATGCGCTCAATTTTTTCCGCTTTCTTGAATTTCTGCTGGGATTCCGCGGAATGGCATCCCGCGCATTTCACGGGACCTGCATCCATTTTTTTCGCGACTGTGCGTCTGTGGCAGTCAATGCAGTCCAGATGGGAGGCCTGGCGCATGGTCAGTTTGGAAATCTGGTCAGAATCCTTTGCATACGGCGGAATTTCCTGTCCCTCATTCAGATGGCAGTAGCGGCAGGAGCCCTCTTTTTCCTTTGCATAGATCAGCTTCTGCTCTTTGGCATCATATTCATGATGGCATTTTTCGCATTTCTTTTCCTGTGATTTGGAATGGCGGAAATGCAGGTTTTTGTCCATCCCAATCAGTTGGCGGGAAGAACTGACTTCAGGTTTGGCCTGATGACACTCCCCGCAGCTCAGCGGTCCGGATTTCTCACCTTCCGAACTCATTTCCGTATGGCAGTCAATGCAGAATTTGTGATAGACATCCATCACATCTTTGCGTGCGGTGTCCTCCAGACGTTTGAACTTGGGAGAAAGGGGATCAATTCCCGCCACAGCCTCTTTCACACTTCCCGGTATGGTCGTGCTTCTGGGAAGATGGCAGGCCGTGCAGTCCTTTCCCTTTTTTTCAAGCGCTGCGGTGTGCGCATCGTGCAAAAACAAAACATCGGGTTTTTCCAGGTACCCGAAGACCTTCAGCGTGTTGATGGTAATCAGATCTGCCCTGGCTTTCTCATTGTCATCTGACAGCTTGGCAAGCCCACGGGCCCCAATACAATACGTTGAAATCACGAGTACAGCAACCGGGATTCCAACCCACCGAAACATTTTCTTTCCCTTCACCATAATAGATCCTCGATTAACAGATATTTGAATTCCAGGAACTCCCGGCACCCATACCTGATCCGTTTGCAACAGATGTTCGACATGCAAACAGGGCCGGATACAGATGCCTGACCATAATTCTTGCTGAACCGGTACGTCTCACGGCTGGCGGCATAATTTCAGGACTGATGCCGTTCATGAGCACAGTGCCGGTAAAATCCGATAGTAAACGATCTTCCGCAGAGCGGGATGAATTGGGAGATCCCCCGGAGGGGCTTTTCCGATTGGGTTATTTGAAGCGGTATAAAAAATTCAATAATTCCGATCTGAAAAAAATTCGGAGAACTGTCTGCCCGACAGAATTTTCACAGAATTTTGCACACAGCGAATTAATGAGTCTGTTTCCTGCCCCTGAATTATTGCATAAAAAAATAATCAGAAACTGAAAATCCCGATTTTTGCAGACACAGACGTTTTTTTCTGTCAGTATCGGAATGCTGTACATCCGGAATGTTTTTCTTCAAATTTTCTTATTGCCTGCCAACAACCCATTGCGGATGTTGTTTAGATAGAAACTCAGTTTTTGTCAAGGGAAAAAGTCATCACAGACTTTTTTTCTCATAATCCTGCAATTGAATCAAACAGAGGCTTTTACAAAAAATGAAAAAATTTAAATTATTACATGACAAATGTCTTATTTTTAATTTAATTAATTGATTTTATTAAAAAATATTTTTTTCGGATGTATTTGTGAACATAAAGTGTCCTGTCAGATTATTTGAACATCTCGGTTTTGACAGGCAGCATCCCCGGTCTTTGGGCAGAGGATACAGCGTTATTCCCTGTTTTCCATGCCCTTTTCCCTGCAATCTCCGGGAAAAAACAGTCTGTATGGCCTCGCACTGTCAGCCATAACTGAACATCAGAATGTTATTCCGGAAAGGATCCTTTGTCATGGGCTGCACATGGATACTGTTTTGAATCGCTGCTGATAATCCTGTTGAAAAAAGGAAAAAAACAGCATGTTACTGTTTATTTGTTTCCCTGAACAAAGTGATGAAATCCGTGATCCGGTTGAAAAGTTCAACATTATGTTATTTCAGTCAATATTGCATTGACAGCAACTGCGGAATTCAATTTTGACACATTGGACATCTTTCAAATATTGACATTATTAATCCGGCAATTGATACACAAACTCCCATTTCACTTAATATCCATAAATCCAGACACTTTTAATTCAGGAATATTGGGGTGGTTAATTGCCGGTTTAATAAACAGCAACCTGTCCGAATATTTATTATATTTTATTTGAATACATTAAATTTGTTCAGATCAGGAAAGAAAAAAACTGTCGTATCTGTTTATTCAGAGAACTGACAGTCTGCCTGTTTCCCGAAGATACAGATTTTCATAAATGAAAAATGCTGAAACAGCACAGAATCATGGTCATTGCACACAATTTTCTTAATTAATATAATTATTTTAAATTAAACATAAAATGATTCAGAATAATATTCGGACAGCAGGGCAAACGCATTTGAAAAACCGGTATTATAAAAATCAACATGTTAATTCTGCTTTGGTAACTTAGGGATGTGAAACTTTTTAAAATACCGGAAGGTTAGGGTTACAGATGTCAGTATGCGGTCAGGACTGAAACCTGAACACTGAAACCTCAAAACCGGTATATCAGCATTTTCAAATTCCTTAAATCTTTACACAGTAACTCGGATATGATATACTGTCACTGAGACTGTATAATGCAATGCTTATTTATTATTGAATCCTTAGTGGGTGAAAAGAGACATGCATATACCGATTCACACGGAATTGAACATGCGGCTTATGAATATATCAGAAACGGAACGGCAGACACTTTTACGGTCATTGAACCGCCGGGAGGCAGACATGAGGTTGTCATAAGAGACAGCCATGCACATCTTGACTGGGCCGAAGTGACTGCCCATGTGATCGAAGATATGTACCCGAATGCTGAAAAAGTGACATTGATTCAGGACAGTCTGAGAGCCCATAAAAAGTCTGCCTTATATGAACTGTTTGAACCGGAACGTGATTACATTTTGGGGAAATAAGTACCCAACCGAAAGTTTTCAGATATAAAAAACCGGATTTTTCCGGAAAAATCCGGTTTTTCAGAAAAGTTTATACCCAAAAATTTATGGTGACTTACTTATAAGCATATGAAAACAAAAATATTCTGTATTATGCTCCTGTGGCTGATGCTGGCCGGAAACGCTGCGGCTCAGGATATGGAAATGACCCAGGCTTTTCTGCACGGCATTGACCAGTACAAGGCCGGGGATTTTGCGGCTGCTGCGGATTCTTTTCAGAAAATAGCGGACGCGGGTATCCGGAACGGAAAACTTTTTTACAATCTGGGCAATGCGTATCTCAAAACCGGGAAAACCGGCCCGGCCATTCTCTGGTATGAACGCTCGCTCCAGCTTATCCCGGATGATCCGGATCTGCGTTTCAATTACGAATACGCGCTGACCCGACTAAAGGATGACAGGGGCGAAAAATCCGTCAATATCCTCCGGATTCTGTTTTTCTGGAAATACCTGCTCAGTCCTTCGGTCATCCGCATAACAGCGATTGCATTGAACGCGATGTTCTGGTGCATTGTGCTCATCCGGCTCTTCCAGCGGAAAAAGGTGCTGAAAACCCCGGTGATGCTGATGCTGATCCTTTTCCTGATTTTTTCCCTTACAGCCATCTGGAATTATTATGAATCCTCTCAGATTCGGCAGGCGGTCATTCTTCCGGATGAGGTTCCGGTTCGCTCCGGTCTCTCGGACAGCGCAACAGAACTCTTCCGTCTGCACGCGGGAACAAAAATACAGATAGAAAGGGAAAAAGAGGATTACTACCGGATTGTGTTCACAGAAGACAAAATCGGGTGGATACGAAAGACTGATGCAGGAGTGATATAGTGCTTTGTCAGCTTTGATTTTATGTGCTGAAGTATACAGAAAAACCGGATTTTTTTGAAAAACCGGTTTTGCAACTCACAGATTCAGGGCTGACAGAGTAATACCCATTCGCCATTGAATTCATGCAATATTCGCCTGCTGTTTCCGCTCTCCGCACCGAT
>CAZDIU010000132.1:0-13482 GCA_964505535.1 uncultured Desulfobacterales bacterium
TCAAAGTTAATATGAAAAAAAGAGGGCTTCGTTAACAAATTCTTATAACCGGATTCTGAAATGCCTCTGGCTGACAGTTTAAGCAATTTCTGTGCCACAAAAAAAAATCAAAGTTGAAAGTGTATAAATGATTGCAACTTCCATAGACAGTTTATTCTGTATTTTCAGAAATATGAAACAGCAGAACATATCTGGCATCCAGATTGTGCGCTGAAACTGCTGCATATTCCCTTTCCACTTCCGCAAACAGATCTTCCAGTATTTCCCGGTATTTTTCGGAAATTCCGAAAATATCCTCTCCTGCTCTGCCGGAAATCCAGTGCAGAAAGGATTCTTTCATTTCATCCCGGATCTTGCGGGAATCTCCCCCAGGTTCCCACAGATCAGAGAAAAATCCTCTGAAATCCTTTATGGAAATCGGTTCCGGTGTTTCCGCAAGTCCCAGACAGTGACGCGCCCATGCGGTCAGAATGCAGCTTTTCCAAGTCATGAACCTGTCCGGCATGGAACGGAGAGAAATCTGCATTTGGGAAAGCAGCCTGTCTGCGGCAATGATATTTTCCAGCATTTTCTCTGTATGCCGAATGTCTCCGGAAGACAGAAAATCCCTGTACAGCACACCGGATTGGTAATTGTCGAAAAACAGGGGTTTTTCAATCAGGAGTCCGCCCAGAATCCCCAGCCATTCCTCGCCCCAGAAGGTAAGGGGCAGTTCCTGTTTTTCTAACCAGCTTTCCCTTCGCCATCTTTCCGCCCGCCACTTGAGCTGCGCGGCCTGTCCGTATCCCACACGGAATATCTGTGCAAGGGGATACTTGTGAAGCATGACTGCGGCCTGTTGGGGAGACGGAGAATCTGTTTTCAGCAGAACCTCCAGTCCAATGCTGAGAAATGCGCAGATTTTGCGAACAACGGTTTTGAGTTCCTCCCGCTCCCGGATTTTGCGCTGATCCGCGGAAATCACATGATTGCACAGGCCAGCAAATTCACTTTGCAGATGTTCGGAAATCCCTTCCTGTCCCAGCAGTTCCAGTGCATCTGCAAAGAAATTGTCTCTGCCCATCACCGTGAGCGGATACAGGGACACAGGTGCAGAATTTTCCCTGTGACGCGGATATTTTTTGACAAAATTCCGGCTCTGTTTTTCAAACGTTTCAGGTTTGAGTGCCTGATAAATCCCCACTGCCTCATCAAAGGGGACAAAACCCTTTTCTGCCAGCCGGACATTGCGCAGCCGGTACAACTCCTCTTCCGTCTCTGCCGGAATCACACTCACGGATTCCAGCAGGATCGAATGGTACAGGTCATAATCATAATCGGAAAGGCGGTGCAGATATTCAGTGACAAACGCATCCCGCTCCTCTTTGAGATGCGTGTCAGGTTCAGGCCCGAAAGGCAGATCATTGACCCGAAAATAAAACACATCATCATGGGTTTCAAATCCGTCTCCGAGTTCCGAGGGATCCTGATCATGCTCCCGCACAGCCACCTGAATGTTGCGGAAAAGGTAATATTCCATGAATTCCGTATGTTTTTCCGCAGACCAGCGCACCATGCGCGCAGGACTGGCTGTCAGGAAAAGTTTCAGCCACCGGGTGATTTCCGGAATGATGATGTGATCCCGGTGCCAGATGTCTGTGTCCAGAATATATTCCCACTGCTTATCTGATGCCATTTCCAGCAGTTGCAGGGAATCTTCCGCCCCAATGTCATGGATCAGAAAATAAAAATCCTCTTCCGGAAAGGAATGCACCAGGGGAACCGGCTGGCGTTCCTCCAGAATGCAATCCAAAGCCTCTTCCGGGGGAAGGGCAAGAAGCTGTTTCCGCTTTGCGTGAATATCCCGGATTCGTCTGTCTGTGGGTTCAATTTCATGAATCATGGCAACGAGTTTATTCAATTTGGGAATACTTGTCAATATGTCATTCCCTGACGCGGGGAGTCCAGGGTGCAAATTTCAGCAAAAGAAGCATGCCCGGAATCGCCATTGCCGTGCACGCGAGAAAAAAACCTTCCCATCCCAGATGCTTTGCCAGAAATCCGGTGGGCGCGGCGGCAAGCACTCTGGGAACGCCCATGAGACTGCTGAGTAGCGCATATTGCGTGGCTGTGAAGCGTTTGTCTGTGATACTTGCCATAAAGGCCGCATACGCGGCAGTGCCCATGCCGCCGCTGAGATTTTCAAAGGCAATCACTCCGGACAGAGCGGGAATGCTGTGTCCCATGCGGGCCAGCGCGACAAATCCCAGAATGGAGACGGCCTGAAAAAAACCGAACACCCAAAGGGAGCGGTGAATGCCCAGCCGGATCATCAGAATTCCGCCAATCAGACTGCCGCCGATGGTGGCCCAGAAACCGAAAATCTTCACGACCGCGCCGATTTCGGTTTTGGAAAAGCCCACATCCAGATAAAAGGGAGTGGTCATGGCCAGGGCCATGGTATCCCCGATTTTGTAAAAAAGGATAAAGGCCAGAATCCAGATGGCATTTTCCCTGTGAAAATATTCGGTGAGCGGATCAGTCACAGCGGATTTGAGAGATTTGGGCATTTCAACGCTGATGACCGGTTCCCGTGCCAAAAGCGTGGTGACAATGCCCGGAATCATGCACAGAGCCATGACAAAATAGACCTGCGTGAAACTGATGTAATCCGCCAGCACCATTCCCCCGCCGGAAGTCAGAAGCATTCCCAGCCGGTACCCGTTTATATATAAGGAAGAGCCAAGCCCCAGTTGTGCATCCGAAAGGTCCTCCCGGCGGAATGCGTCCACCACAATATCCTGTGAGGCACTGAAAAAAGTAAGCAGAAAAGCGGCAAAGGCAACAAGCCAGGGATCAGATTTGGGGCTGCTCAGCCCAAGTCCGGCAATGGAAAGCATAAGGGCAGTCTGCGCGATCAGCAGCCAGCCCCGTCTGCGCCCCAGAAAAGGCAGGGTGTAGCGATCCAGAAAAGGGGCCCAGAGAAATTTGACCGTGTAGGGCAGGCCCACCAGGGACATGATGCCGATAACCGTCAGATCAACTCCCTCTTCCTTCATCCATGCCTGCAGCAGTGTCATGGTCAGGAGCAGGGGCAGTCCGCAGGAAAATCCCATGAGAAAAGCCACCAGCATACGGGGACTGAAAATCATTTTCAAAGTCGGTGGATCGCGGCTGTCTTTTGCTTCCATGATACTGTTTTCTGAAAAATTTGATGTGTCAAACTGTTTGCGAAAAAATGACAAGTATGATAAACACGGTCGCAAAAGTCAACCTGTTTTATGGAGAAATGGGATAAAGAGACAAAATGATTGTGCAGATTTATGAAATTCAGACAAAGTCTGAAGCTGAAAAAATGCTTGATCTGGGCGTGGATCATATGGGAAGCGTGCTTCTTTCGGAAGCGGATTGGAAAGTGCCGGAAATTCGGGACACCATTTCCTTTGTCACCCATGCCGGGGCGGTGAGCAGCCTGATTCCTCTGTTTTGCAGACAGGACACGGTTTTCCGGGCTTTGGAATATTACCGGCCCCATATTGTCCATTTCTGCGACAGTCTGGCTGATGAAAAAAGAATTTTTGAAAAATGCAGCGCATTTGTCTGTCTCCAGGAGGAGGTGAAAAAACGGTTTCCTGACATGCGCATCATGCGTTCCATCCCTGTTGCCCGGCCCGGCATGGGGCATCGGATACCGAGCCTGGAACTGGCGAAGATGTTTGAAAGCGTGAGCGATCTGTTTCTGACAGACACCCTGATACTTCCTGCCGGAGATTCCGGAGCCGCGGAACAGCCGGTGAGCGGGTTTGTGGGAATTACGGGAAAAATCTGTGACTGGGAGATTGCCGCAGAACTGGTGCGCAGCATCCGGATTCCTCTTATCCTTGCAGGCGGTCTGGGACCGGAAAATGTGAGCGAAGGTATTATCCGCACCTCTCCGGCAGGGGTTGACAGTTGCACAGGAACCAATGCCACAGATGAAAAAGGCCGTCCCATCCGTTTCCGCAAGGATCCGGAAAAGGTCAGGCGTTTTGTGGAGGCAGTGCGAAAAACAGAAAAAGAAAAATTTTCATAAAATCCTTGACCTGATCGTGTCTCGGCACTATGAAAAAGAAAATGATTTTGAAACACTTATAACTTTATTAATATTTTAAGGAGAAAAGTTCATGTTGGAAAGCAGTGATCTGAGAAAAGGTTCAAAGATCGAAATTGACGGAGATCCCTATATTGTCACCCAGTTTTCCTTTGTCAAACCCGGCAAGGGACAGGCCCTGTACAAATGCAGGCTCAAAAACATGGTGAACGGAACCCAGTTTGACCGGACCTACCGATCCGGCGAGAAATTCAACGAAGCCCAGTTGGAAGAGCATGAAATGGAATACCTGTATTTTGACGGGGAACGCTACTGTTTCATGAACACCTCCAATTATGAGCAGGAAATGCTGACCGCAGATCAGGTGGGAGATGCCAAAGCCTTTCTGAAAGAAAACACCGTGTGCAACATTCTTTTCTTTGACGGAAGAGCCATTGGGCTGACTTTGCCCAATTTTGTGGAACTGCTGATTACAGCATCCGAACCCTGGGCCAAGGGGGACACTGCCGCGGGAAGCACCAAACCCGCAACCCTGGAAACCGGTCATGTGCTGCAGGTTCCGCCCTTTGTCAATGAGGGAGAAAAAATACGCATTGACACCCGAACCGGGGAATATGTGGAAAGAGTGAAGTGAGAAAGGGCTGCGGCAGGGCATCCGGGGGAGTTCAAAAATCCTGATCCGGAACATTCCCTGCTGTTGGATATGCAGGGAAAACTGTTGCCACAGAGACTATTCTGTGATAACGGATTCAGTTTGCGGTCTGCGGAAAACGGATATATCCTGATTTGTCCGATGAAGATGTATCCGTTTTCCCTGACAGCAGGTGCAATGTTTTTTGGGTACAAAAAAACGGACAAAGGGGTTATCCCCCTCGGATGAGGTTATTTTAACACCTTGTTTTTATGTGGAGGAACTATTTTATGTACGATTTTCTGATCGGGCCGATGCTGGCAGTTGCGCTCGCGGTGTTTGTCGGGGGACTTTCCTGGCGGATTTATCAGTTTTTTCAGTTGACCGGTGAAATGCGGATCGATCCCGCTGCGCTGCCCAAAAGCATTCTTGCAGAAGTGGAAAACAGAGAGAAACACGAATATCTCCGGATTAATTCCGTGACCGATCTGCTTCTGAAATGGAAAGTGAAACTCAAACGCACCTTTCTGGGCAGACACCCGGTGTTTTCGGCTGTCACCATTGTGTTTCATCTGATTCTGATCTTTCTGCCCATTGTGACAGTGGGACACAATGTCCTGCTGGATGATTATTTCGGGTTCAGCTTTCCCACTCTGTCAGAAGCAGCGGTTGACACACTGACACTGTTTTTCATCATTCTCTTTGCCTTCTTTTTTCTGCGGCGGATATTCTCGGCAAGGGTGCGCGCGGTAAGCACCTGGAGAGACTATGTTGCGCTCTTTGCCACAGGCCTGCCCTTTGTCACCGGGTATCTGGCCTATCATCAGTCCTTTTCCTATGAAACTGTTCTTTACATTCATATCATCTGCGGCGAACTGATGCTCATCGCGATTCCTTTCACCAAACTGGCGCATATGCCGTTCTTTGTTCTTGCCCGTTTCATGGTCAGGAATGAACTCTCATTCGGAACCGGCACCAGAAAATGGGTGGAAAACACTTAATATACGGAGGAGTTATTATGGATGCAGTCTCATTGGTGGAAGACAGTGCCATCTGCAAAATGCTGGATCAGAAAAAAAACATGGAGTTCTTTCTGTCTGTGTGCGTAGGCTGCGGCATGTGTGCGGAGAGTTGTTTTCTGTATGTCAACAACAACAGGGATCCCAGTTATATGCCTTCCTACAAGGCGGTGCACTCCCTGGGGAAAATTTACCGGAAAAAGGGAAAGGTGAGCCGCTCTGAACTGGAGGAAATGAGGGATCTGATTTGGAACAAGTGCGTTCTTTGCACCCGGTGCTACTGCCCGGTGGGCATCAGCATTCCCAGCATGATTTCCTGGGCCAGAAGCATCTGCCGGACGCAGGGAGTTTTTCGTGAATATGATCAGGCTGACTGAAAAATTCAGCAGAATATAAACAGAGACAAAGGAACAGTTTTATGGACAGAATGTTGATCAGTGCCATTATTCTTTGGGTGCTTACCCTGACTTTTGTGCGGCTGGGGCCTGCGGTTTCCCCTTCTGAGGAGATTGCACCGGGCCGTGCACCTGCGTTTTTTCCCCATGACAAACACATGGAGGATGTGGGAGACTGCAAGGCATGTCACCACAGATATGAAAAAGGGGAAAATGTTCTGGATGAAAGTGAACTGGATGGAAGTGATGCCATGCGCTGCCGCACCTGCCACAATGCGGATGCCGAAGCTGATGCACGGCAGGCATTTCACCGCCAGTGCATTCAGTGCCACCGGAGCATGGAAAAAGACGGAAAAGCATCCGGCCCCCGTACCTGCGGCCAGTGCCATCCGGCAAAAATGCCGGAAGAACCGGTTCCCCTGGTCATCACACGATAATCTGACACACACTATTCGGAGGATATATAATGGTAAAAGGAAAGAGAAAACCTTTTGAAGAAATCAAAGACATGGTCAAAAGGCACAGAAAAGTGCTGAATGTGGGCTGCGGGGGGTGTGTATCGGTCTGCTATGCCGGCGGAATGAAAGAAGTCAGTATTCTCAATGATCAGTTGACCGCTGTTTTCAGACAGGAAAATCATCCCTTTGTGGTTGACGGATACACAGTGGAACGTCAGTGCAATCAGACCCTGCTGGCCGAGCTTGACAGCATTGCCCCCAAATATGATGCCATGATTTCCATGGCCTGCGGCGCGGGATGTCAGTATCTGGCAGAAAGATTCCCCAAAATTCCGGTCTATCCGGCCATCAACACCATGTTCATCGGTGTGGATAAAGAAATCGGTCTGTTTGAGGAAAGATGCCGGGCCTGCGGCAGTTGCGTTCTGGGACTGACCGGGGGCATCTGTCCTGTAACCCGTTGCGCCAAAAGCCTTTTCAACGGCCCCTGCGGCGGAACCAATCAGACCAGTTGCGAAGTCAGCAAGGATATCCCCTGCGCATGGTATGAAATTTATTTCCGGCTCAAGGAAATCGGGCAGTTGGACAACATCCTGAAGGTAAAGGAGCCCATGGAATGGAAAAACACCACCCGCGGGGTTTTTGTTCAGGAAGGATATGAAGCTCGGTTTGCTCCCAAAGAAAAAGGCAAACTTGGCGAGCTTATCAGCAGAATCCACTAATCAGATTTTCAGTTCTCACCCCAAAAAGGCCGTCCGGTTTTCCGGATGGCCTTTTTAAAATAGAAAATCTGGTCAATTCTGAAATTGACAGATTGCCGGGAAGTTGCTTAAAGTCTGCGTTCAGCTTTACATATAACTGCATATCGGGCAGAAAAAACTTCATAGTAAATGGATTATAAAATCAAATTTTTCTTTAAAAATAGGTAAGAATGAAAACTAAATATTTAGTAAAAACTGTAAAAGAAGCAAAATCTATTGCGATAGAGCTGTTAAAAGAAATGGAATTGGAAAATGCAGTATCCTTTGGGTTGCCTGAAATTGATGATCGTTATAACGTATGGCGAGTGCCTTTAAAACATAAAAGAATTGCTGTTGGTGAAATTGTAATAGATGCAAAAACCAGTTTAATTGATGAACAAAAATCAACTTCACAAAAAGTTCTTGAGGCACGGTTATTGGGTCGTAAATCAGATGATAGGAAAAAATTTCAACAATATGATATTCCTAAAATATCACGTCTGCGGAATACAATCGCTCTTGGTGATTCAGAAGAATTATTGAAGGATACACCATCTGAATCAATTGATCTCATTTTTACATCTCCACCTTACTTCAATGCTCGACCTGAATATGCAGATTATATTGAGTATGAGGAATATCTGATGAAAATGAAAAAAATTATTCATCAGTGTTTCAGGGTATTAAATAAAGGAAGATTTTTTGTAATTAACATATCTCCTGTATTAATAAGAAGAGCAAGCAGAAATGAAGCTTCCAGGAGAATCGCTGTACCATTTGATTTTCACAGATTATTTATGGAAGAAAATTTTGAATTTATTGACGATATAATTTGGCAAAAACCAGAAGGTGCAGGATGGGCAACCGGTAGAGGAAGGCGTTTTGCCGCCGATAGAAATCCTCTTCAATATAAGCCCGTGCCTGTCACAGAGTATGTATTAGTTTATAGAAAAAAAACTGACAAACTTATTGATTGGCATATACGAAAACATCCAGACCAAGTAGCTGTTGATGAATCTAAGATAGAAGATGGTTACGAAGTTACGAATATATGGAAAATACATCCAGCACACTCAAAAAAGCATCCCGCGATATTTCCTGTTGAATTAGCGTCCAAAGTAATAACGTACTATAGTTTCAAAAATGATGTCGTATTAGATCCATTTGGAGGTATTGGCACAACCGCCAGATCGGCGCATTTAAATTTTAGAAGGTTTGTGTGTTATGAGATTAACCCGGACTATATAGATGTCATAAAAGAAGACATATCAAATTGGTTTAATGGAGATTTAGATTCAATAAACTGGATAAATACAATTGCTCCCAAAAAACGGCAAGAAAGGCTTTTTGGATGAAAATCAAGAAATTTATTCCTGATACTGGAAAAAAATTGGCTTCATATACAGGATCAGAATTGATTGACCGTATTGGAGAAAATACGGTTAAAGAAGTCGTATCAAATATTCTATGCGGTTCAAATATCAGATCGTTAACTGAAACACTAACCAGAAAAAGATTGGCATTATCGAATGCGGCACTGTTAATGACTTATTTAGATGCAGGACATTCAATTAATGAATTGCCCAAAAATCTTTCGAAATTAGTTGGAGATGAACTCTACAACACAAAACTGACAAAGGAAGAAAAACAGTATTTGCAGTGGCTTGTAGGTCTCACGGGAAAAAGTATTCAGAATGTATTGCGTGGCAGTAAAGATGAATTTATTAGTTATTTGAATGAGTTGGAAATTGCTCTTGAAGAAAGTGCAATCGAAGCATCCAAAATATTTGGTGATATAACGGGAAATTTTTGTATTAAAGATAAGAAAACTGATATATCCTGGCCTGTATTAACACAAATTTTTACTGCCATAGGAGCGCAAACCCTTGCTATTAGAGGTTCAGAAAAATCCATGTACGGTAAGTTATTTGAGAAGTTTATATTAGGTTCCTTATTAACAATACTCGGTTTTTCTTACTGTAAAATTACAGAGCTAAAAAGTAAAGACATGGTGTTTTGGCTGTCTGAGCGAGGTAATAAAAGAGAAAGCGATGCTACATTGCTTATACGAGCAGGTGTTGGCGTTAGATTTGACATTGGATTTATTGGCCCCGGCAATACAGAAATATCATTAGATAAGGTATCTCGCTTTGATACTGAGATGCAATTAGGTCGCCAGAAACACTTTATGAGTACACTTATTATTGTTGATAAAATTGGAGATGGCAGCAGAATTGTTGATATGGCAAATAAAATAGGTGGAAATATCGTTCAAATGAGCATGTCTTTTTGGGTCAGAGAGGTTGGACAAATACTTAAAGATGCAACAGGCTTTAATCACAAAATATTAAATATGTCAGATAAAGATTCACTTAAATATATAAAGGATTCAATGAAAAGAGTAGACTTAAAAAAATTCATATAAAATGAGAGAGACAACAAGCTTCCTTTCATGCATGTTATCTACAAGGTACACTGGTGTTTTCTGCCTAATATCTACAGCATAATACCCAATTGATACTGATCAATCTGATTGTATAGTATTACAAACAAAGTGCATAGCAGTATTTTGCAAATCGGCATGAAAAGGCCATTTGGCTTGTCAAAAGCAGAAAATATTATTTCAATTTGTATGATGTGCGCATTCCTTTTGATGAAAAAAACAAAGCAATTCGGCTGAAAGAGTCGGGCATCCCACACAGAAACCTCTGGAAATCATCAGGCGCTTTGTAAGGGTCTTGTCATATTCCGGCCTGGTTCTCTGGATTTTTTTGCTGGATCAGGAACAACAGGCCGAATCTGCATTGAGGAGAAACGGAACAGCATAATGGTTGATAATGATAGAAAACTGAGAAAATATTTTGACAAACACAGAGCCAATATGCAGGCTGACATATTTTGCAATGCTCATGAAATCAAAGAATCTCCTGACCTGAAAGCTTTTTTTGAAATGCTTGCAAACTGTCAGAATTGATGTGATGAAAAAAGACAATCCTACAAGCAAAAGAAAATAATCCGCAGTCTGACAGATCAATACGCAGTCTGCCATCCATAAATTCTCTGAAAAGGAGTCCGAATGCCTGTTATCCCTTTTTGCATCAGAACTGTGTGCATGAGTCTGATCCTGCTGACAATATTTTTTGCTCCGGTTTTTGCAGAAGATTCCAAACCTGCTCTGCCTTTTTATCCGGGGGAGAAACTGACCTTTGTGCTCCGGTGGGGAATCGTCCATGCCGGAGAAGCCACCCTGGAGGTTCTGCCCTTTGAAACGGTCAACGGAAAGGAAGCCTGGCATTTTGTCATGACCGCAAAAACCAATTCTTTTATTGACACCTTCTATAAAGTCCGGGATCAGATTGATGCCTATGCCGATGCAGGGCTGGCCCGTTCCCTGCTGTACAAAAAAAAGCAGAGGGAAGGCAAAAGCAAACGGGATATTGTTGTCACCTTTGACTGGGAAAACAGCAGAGCCCAGTATGTGAACAAAGGAAGTGCAAAACCTCCGCTTTCTCTCATGCCCGGCACATTTGATCCCCTTTCCGCTTTTTATTTTTCGAGAATGACGGATTTCAAAACCGGCACTGTGGTCAAGCGTCCCATCACGGACGGGAAAAAGAATGTCATGGGGCAGATTACGGTTAAAAAAAGGGAAACGATAAAAATCGGGGAGACCTCCTATGACACCTTTCTGCTGGAACCGGATCTGAAGGATGTCAGCGGTGTGTTTGAAAAAAGCAAAGATTCAAAGATTCAGCTTTGGGTTACGGCTGATGAAAAACGGATTCCGGTAAAAATCGCCAGTCGGGTGATTGTGGGGAGTTTTGTGGGGGAACTGGTTTCCGCCACATACGGAACTTTGCCGGAAGAAGGGAACAAAAAGAAATGAAACAGGAAATTGGAAAAGTGCTGTGGAATACCATTGAATGTTCGGGTTATTTCCGGATGGGACTGGCCGTATCCTCTGCCTATGCGGATGCCAGGCCCGGCCAGTTTGTCATGATCCGGTTCTGTGACCGGATGGTTCCGCTTCTTCGCCGCCCCTTTTCCATCCATCGTCTCATTGAGACAGAGGGCGGCATCAGGGGATTTGAAATTCTCTACAAGGTTGTGGGACAGGGCACGGAAAGACTCTCTGAATGCAGAAAAGGGGATCGGCTGGATATCCTGGGCCCCCTGGGAAATTTTTTCCGCATTCCGGAAAATGCCCGGCGTTTTTTTATTGTTGCAGGCGGCATCGGCGTGGCTCCCATGTATTTTCTCACAGACTGGCTCCGGCACAAAGGAATTGATCTTTCAGAATGCACAGTCTTCATCGGCGGAAGATCAAAGGATGACCTGCTGTGCATGAATGATTTTTTCAGTTCAGGGGTTCATACCGTGCAGATTGCCACAGACGACGGAAGTGCGGGAAACAGGGAACTGGTGACAGGCCCTTTGGAGCGGGCTTTGCGGAAATCCCGGCCCGACATGATCTTTGCCTGCGGCCCTCTTCCCATGTTAAAGGCCGTGGCCGGGATTGCGGCAGAACATGGCCTGCCCTGTCAGGTTTCCATTGAGACGATGATGGCCTGCGGCATGGGGGCCTGTCTGGGATGTGCGGTGCGGAAAAAAGAGGATTCGCAGAAATATCTCCATGCCTGCACGGACGGCCCGGTTTTTGATGCCGGACACATCGGCTGGTAACAGCATTTTTTTCTGTGAAACCGAAAAGCTGCCTGAACGAACCTTCCGAAATGGAGATTCCGCAAACCGGGCGGAAGCGGACAAAAAAAACCTGCAGGCAGGATATGTCAAAAAGGATGACAATTTTGGTTGACTTGCCTTTATACCTGTGCTAAACGACACAACTTCAGAAGGACATTGAACAGTCCCGGTGAACGGACTGCCGGAAAAAGACAGATGAAAAAACAGGATGTAAGGCATTTAAAAGAACTTGCATATTACAGCAGCATCGGGCTGTCCGTAGCACTTTCCATATTCATCGGTCTGGGCATTGGTGTGTATCTGGACAGACGGTATGAAAGCACTCCCTGGTGCACCCTGATTTTTTTGGGACTGGGAATTGCGGCCGGATACAGGAACATCGGTCTGGCAATAAAAAAGAGCAGAAAATACTGAGGAGAAAACAGGCACTTTGAATAACCAGCAGCGGATTCTGACTTTTGTGACAAGAACAAACTGGGTGCTGTTTGCGCTGACCAGTGTGGCAGGGCTGTTCCTGACATCAGCGGAATTCGCAAAGGGTATCATTTTTGGCGGTCTTATTGTCACAGTCAATTTTCATATGCTCCACAGAACCCTGAAAAATGCACTGACGCCTTCCCGTCTCACCTCCCATAACATCATACTGGCCAAATACTATCTTCGTTTCATTGTCAGCGGTATCATCATTTTTGTGCTTATTTATGGGCACATTGTGAATCCCATAGGGCTTTTTGTCGGTCTGTCGGTTGTGGTGGCAAGCATTATGCTCGCCACAGTGTTGGAAATCAAAAATCTTTTTTTCAAGGAGGCGGTGTAAGGTGGAACATCCCTATCTGTTTTTTGTCAAGCTGTTCGAGTTAATGGGTCTGGATCACTTCGCCCATGCGTATCCGCATGTCATATATTCATGGGTGGTGATACTGCTGCTCATCGGTCTCGGTTTTCTGGCTTCCAAGGGAATCGCCATGATTCCCACGAAAACGCAGAATGTGTTTGAGATCATACTGGGTGGTATTGAGGATTTCATGGTGGATATCACAGGTGAGGAAGGGCGCTGGCTGTTTCCCATTATAGCGACCATTTTCATCTATATTTTTGCCAGCAATCTTATCGGCCTGGTTCCCGGATTTTTCCCCCCCACAGCCAGTCTGAACACCACTGCTTCCTGCGCACTGGTGGTTGTCATCTTTACCCACATCATCGGCGTCAAGTATCATGGCATCAAATATATCAAGCATTTCCTGGGGCCGGTATGGTGGATGATCCCCATTATCTTTCCCATTGAAGTGATTGGTCATGTGGCCCGCATCCTCTCCCTGTCTTTCCGTCTTTTCGGAAATATGATGGGCCATGAACTCGTGCTGGGCATTCTTTTTGCGTTGGCCGGACTTTTCTTTGCACCCCTGCCCATCATGGCTTTGGGCATCTTTGTCGCACTGGTGCAGGCATTTGTGTTCTTCCTGCTC
>CAZDIU010000133.1:0-13481 GCA_964505535.1 uncultured Desulfobacterales bacterium
CCAAAAAAGCAAACTGCCCTCTGTAGGGGCGACCGGCCGGTCGCCCCTACGGATTCTATACTGATCCAATTTTGGTTTTCTCCGGCATACTTTTTGTTTTCAGACCGGACTGCGGAAAAATGACTGTTCTGATCCGGAAAATCTGCGGAAACAGGTTCGGAAAGGGATGTTTTCTCAGTTCCGCAATTTTCGTGCCAAAGAAAACCAAAATTGGATCAGTATATAATAAAACGGGCAGTTCATTATTGGAGAGTTCCCTTAAGTCTCTTTTTTATGTCCTTGGGGACAGGCACAAACTGGAAACCTGGGCAGTTTTAAAGGCAAAACATTGCAGATCAGCAGGCAAACAGAGGTGCAGTGCTTTCCGGCAGAAGGCCGCATTCCCTTCCCATGCGGAACAGCACTTTTATGGCTTCTTCCCCTTCTGTTCCCAAATCTTCTGTAAAACTGTTTACATACAGATCAATATGCTGCCGTATGACCAAAGGGGCCATTTCCTGCGCATGTGTCCGAATATATCTGTCAGCCGCATCCGGATTTGCAAAGGCATGGTTCACACTCTCACGGATGGCATTCTCCATGCACCGGGCTGTTTCTTTTCCCAAATCCCGGCGTATCGCAATGCCGCCCAGAGGAATGGGCAGGGATGTTTTCTGTTCCCACCACTGCCCCAGATCTTCCAGACAGATTAAGCCGTAATCCGGAAAGGTGAAGCGGCCTTCGTGGATAATCACTCCGGCAGCATATTCTCCCCCGGCCACAGCAGGCATAATCCGGTCAAAGGTCATGGGCGTCACCTGTGCCTGTCCGGACAGATACAGCCCCATCAGCATATTGGCTGTGGTCTTCAGTCCGGGGACGGCAATGTTTGCGGAACTCAGACGGGATTTGTCAAAATCGGGTTTTGCCACAATCAGGGGGCCGCATCCCCGGCCCAGTGCCGCACCGCTGCGCAGCAGCCCGTAGCTGTCGAGCAGATGACCGATGGCTGCAAAAGAGAGCTTGGAAACATCATACTTCCCCAGCACCGCATCCTGATTCAGGGTTTCCACATCAGCCAGTGTGATTTCAGGTTCCAAATTCCCACATTCTGTTTTCTGATGGGCCAGTGCGTAAAACAGAAACGTGTCATTGGGACAGGTGGAATACGCAAGTGTCAGTTTTTTCTTCATGAGGTTCCTTCTTTATGGTATTAGGAGTTACGCAGTTGGGAATTTTCCAAAAAAATAAACTGCCCACCGCAGGGGCGACCGGCCGGTCGCCCCTGCGAATTCAATTAAAAAAACAATAAGTTAATTATTATAGAGTTCCCTGAAAAAATCCCCCCTCCCCCTTTGGAACTGAAGAGGATTTTCAGGCGGTTAGGAATTTCCCAAAGAATAGACCTCCTGCAAATCTAGATTTTCTCATTATCAAAATCAATAATAACAAACAGTTAATTATGAGAATTTTGAGTTTTGCAGGAAGTCTAATATACAGCCTCCGTAGGGGCGACCGGCCGGTCGCCCCTACGGATTCCCCCAAAAAAGTGAGCAGGTCATTAATAAAAAAGGGGGAGGCAGAAGTGTACTCCTTACGTCAATGGCATTGATATTATTTTCAAATTTCATAAGTTCCGGTTTTCTGTTTCCGGAAACCGTATTCAGAGCCAGTCAGATATGGCACATTACCCCGCAGAAATTTTCTTTGCAAAGGAAAATATGCCTGCCGGAAAAATTTTTTTCTTTATATGTCAGAGGATCGCATCATGGGTATTTGAAATCAACAATCTGTATTTTTTATAAAAAAATATTTTCTTGCCGTTTTTTTCCTGTCTTCCCCGGCCATGCCAAGCAGAAAAAACTTGACAGGATTACCCTGTATTGATTATCAAGGCAGGCAGACTTACTATGTTAATGAGAAAAATCAAAAGGAGGTGAGAAGAAAAAAACAGTCTTTGTGAAAAATTATCAGGTGAGAGAAAATTATTAGGCTTAATTTAATCAGATACCTTTAAGGAGGAATGAAGATGAAAAAGTTGGGTTTGATGGCTTTGGCAGCTCTGCTGATGGTGGCATTTACCGTTCCGGCATGGGCGATGGAAAACCAGTTCGGCGGTTACTGGCGGACACGGATGTACACCATCCAGAATTTTACCGGTGAGGATGAATCTGAGGCAATGGACTGGTCTGGTGTGGATACCAGAACCCGTCTGTATTATACGGCTGTTTTCCATGAAAACCTCAAATTCGTCAACAAGTTTGAGTTCAACTCCGTATGGGGTGACACCAACGGCGGTGACATCGGTGCTGACGGTACAGGCCATATCCGTGTAAAAAACTCCTATGCGGATTTCAATCTTGGCCCGGTGAATGCAAAAATCGGTATTCAGGGCGGCAAGATTGCCCGCGGTTTCTTTTTTGACGATGATTTCTCCGGTGCTGTGGTTTCCTTCAACGGTCCCGGCTTTTCCATTCCTTTGTACTGGATAAAAGCGTTTGAAGGCGGAATGGGCAAAGATGCCAATGATCTGGATGTGGATTACTACGGTATTTCCCCCACATTCAATCTGGCTGATGGCAATATTTCCATCAATCCCTTTGCCTTCTATGCCTATTCAAAAGACATTTCCGCATGGAATCCGGTGATTCATGCAAACGGTCAGAGAGCCAAAGACACGGTTAATCCCGATAACACGTTTGATGAATTCAATCTGTACTTTGCGGGTTTGAATTTTGATGCCAAATTTGGCACAGCCTCCCTTTGGCTCACAGGAATCTACGAAGGCGGCACGATTGATCTGAAAGACGGAAGAGACTTTGATGTTTCTGCCTGGCTGGCCGCTGCCGGCTTTACTGCGGATTTTGGCGTGGGCAATGTGCATGGTCAGTTCTTTTATGCCACAGGTGATGACGGAAAAGATGAGGACTTTGAGTATTTCTTCGTCCCCTCACAGAATTACAATACAGGACAGTCCTACTACTGGGCAGAAATCATGGGTTACGGCATTTTTGACAACTGGACATCCAGAAATGCTCCGGCTGACAAGATTTCCAATGTTATGGCCGCAAATCTGGGCGTAACCATTAAACCCATGGACAAACTGACCATCACCTTTGATGCCTGGTATGCTGCTCTGGCAGAAGACATCATGGTAAACGGCAGCGAAGAGAATTATCTGGGAACAGAACTTGATCTGGTCATCACCTATGAACTGGTAAAAGGTCTGAATCTGGATATCGTGGGTGCTTACCTGATCGCAGGCGAAGCCACCACACTGGACAGCAAGGATGAAGCAGATCCTTATGAAATCGGTACTCGTCTGTCTCTGAGCTTCTAATTTCTTTGTTCTGCAATTTGAACCGTAAAACCGGAAGAGTTTTTCTCTTCCGGTTTTTTTTATTATAGATTCTGATTTTAAGCTGAAAATAAATAATCTGCTAATAATTAGCAGTACTTAATCACAAAATAAAAGGATTTTGTGTTCAAAAGGGAGCAGA
Source organism: uncultured Desulfobacterales bacterium (assembly GCA_964505535.1). Lineage (GTDB taxonomy): Bacteria > Desulfobacterota > Desulfobacteria > Desulfobacterales > Desulfococcaceae > JAABRU01. The sequence continues at coordinate 3,480 of CAZDIU010000133.1, forward strand.
GATGAAAAAAAGTGTTTTGTTGTTTGCTGCGGCAATTCTTATCGCTGTCAGTATCGCACCTGTGATGGCTATGGAAAATCAGTTTGGCGGTTACTGGTATACACGCTTTTATACCAATCAGAATTTTACCGGTGAGGATCAAAGCGAAGATCAGGATATGAGTCTGGTGGATACCCGCACAAGACTGTATTATACGGCAGTTTTCCATGAAAACCTCAAATTCGTAAACAAATTTGAATTTAACACGGTATGGGGTGACACCGATGGCGGTGACATTGGCGCTGACGGAACCACGGATTTCCGGGTGAAAAACTCCTATGCGGATTTCAGCCTGGGCCCGGTAAATTTCACTGTCGGCATTCAGGGTCTTATCTTCAGCCGGGGGCTTCTTTTTGATGATGATGCCTCCGGAGCGACTGTCACTTACCGATCTGAGATGATGGATCTCCAGTTTTTCTGGCTTAAGGCATATGAGGGCGGAATGGGAAAAAATGCCATTACCGGAAAAAGCAGCAATGATTATGATGTGGATTACTGGGGAGTCAATCCGGTTTTCAGATTTGGCGGTGCATGGGAAATCAATCCCTTTTTCATGTACATCTATTCGGATGATGTCCGGAACTGGGAGAATGAATTTCCTCCCACGTTCGGCGATGCGGAGGAAGTCAATCTGTGGTATGCGGGCCTGAACCTGGATGCAAACTTTGACAGATTCTCCTTCTGGCTGACCGGCATTTATCAGGGCGGGGATATGTCCTTTTACAACACAGACAAAAATCAGGATTTCTCCGCATGGCTGGGTGCCGCTGGCGCAAGTGTGAACATTGGGGAAAAAGCGGATATTCACGGCCAGATTTTTTATGCCACAGGTCAGGATGAAAGCGAGGAGGACTGGCAGAGATTCTGGGTTCCGGCCGGACAGTCCTACTACTGGGCCGAACTCATGGGATACGGCATAATTGATGTGCAGAACTCCAACAACTCCCCCGCAGACCAGATTTCCAACATCATGGCAGCCAATATCGGTGTCACCTTCAAACCGGTCAGCAATGTTTCCATCAGTCTGGATGTCTGGTATGCTGCACTTGCCGAGGATATTTATGTGCTCAACGGTGCACAGTACGGAAAAGCTGATGCGCCTGCCAATGCAGGCAAAGAAAACTATCTGGGTACGGAAATTGACCTGGTCTTTTCCGTGGAACTGGTGCAGGGTCTGAATCTGGATCTGATCGGAGCCTATCTCTTTGCCGGAGAAGCCACCACACTGGATTCAAAAGATGATGCCAATCCCTATGAAGTGGGAGCGCAGTTGTCTCTGGAATTCTAAACATAATTTTAAACCTAACCCCCCTGCCCCCCTTCCCTGAAGGGAAGGGGGGAAAGAAAAAAAATGTTGAAATAACAGGAAAAAAATTCCCCTTCCCTTCAGGGAAGGGGCCAGGGGTTAGGTTAACTGTAGCCCATCATAAATATAAAGATTCCTCAATTGATACACACAGGCCGGAATGGCTCATGCCATTTCCGGCTTTTTCTGTTTTAAACCGTATTCTGCGGATAAAAGCTGTTGTCATACATTTCTGTTTCTGATAAACAGAAATTTTCTGCCACAAAGACACAAAGACGCAAAGGTATCACAAAGACTGATGTGCAATTTTTTTTCAGATTTCATCTATACCGATTCAACTTTGGTTTTTTATGGCACAAAATTTGCTTACGTCATTCCGGCGAAAGCCGGAATCCAGTTTTTTCAGTCTCTTCTGATTTCTGTTTAATATCCGGATTCCGGCTTTCGCCGGAATGACGGAAAAACCAAAATTGGATCAGTATAATCACACACTGCAAAAGATTGAACCTTTGTGAAACTTTGCGCCTTCGTGTCTTAGTGGCAGACTGACACCTGAACCTGTAAACGAAGCATTTATCATAAAAAACAAATGGACAAAATTATCATTGAAGGGGGAATTCCCCTGAACGGAACGGTGAAAATCAGCGGAGCCAAAAATGCGGCCCTGCCCATACTGGCCTCCTCTCTGCTGACCGAGGGGCAGAACATCTATCACAACGTACCTGCTCTCCGGGATATTGACAGCATCAGGGAACTGCTGACTTATCTGTGTGCGGATATTCAAACCGAGGGAAGTACCGTCCGAATCAGAGCAGACGGCCTGTGCAAAACCGAGGCCCCTTACGATCTGGTGCGGAAGATGCGGGCATCGGTACTGGTTCTTGGACCTTTGCTTGCCCGCGTGAAAAAAGCCAGGGTATCTCTGCCCGGAGGATGCGCCATCGGCGCACGGCCCATTGATCTGCATCTCAAGGGACTGGCAAAGCTGGGCGCATCCATTGAACTGAAGCACGGATATGTGGAAGCCAGCGCTGATCGGCTCAAAGGAGCTGATTTCTATTTTGACATGCCCACTGTCACCGGCACGGAAAATCTGATGATGGCCGCTGTGCTGGCCGAAGGGAAAACCGTGCTGCGCAATGCAGCCCGTGAGCCTGAAATCTCGGCCCTTGCAGATGTGCTGAACCAAATGGGCGCAAATGTTCAGGGAGCCGGAACGTCGGTGATTACCATCAGCGGCGTATCCGAACTCCATCCTGCGGAAGTCAGCATCATTCCTGACCGGATTGAGACCGGAACCTTTATGGTGGCTGCGGCCCTGACCCGCGGAGACATCACCATCACAGACTGCGAACCGGATCATCTGCGGGCGGTCATCAATAAACTCAAACTTACAGGTGCGGAAATCCTTGTCAAAGAAAAAGAGATGCGCGTCAAGGGCCCGGAGAAAATCTGCAGTGTGGATATCAAAACCCAGCCCTATCCCGGATTTCCCACCGACATGCAGGCCCAGTTCATGGTGCTCATGTCTGTGGCCAAAGGACTCAGCATCATTTCTGAAACCATCTTTGAAAACCGCTTCATCCATGTCAGTGAACTGCACCGGCTGGGAGCCGACATCCGGGTTTCCGGTGATTCAGCCATCATCAAGGGAGTTCGGGCCCTGTCAGGTGCCCCGGTCATGGCTTCTGATCTGCGGGCAAGTGCATCCCTGATCCTGGCCGGTCTGGTGGCCGAAGGCCGGACTGAAGTGAACCGGGTCTATCATCTTGATCGGGGATATGAAAACATTGAAAAGAAATTCGCAGGACTGGGCGCAAGAATACAGCGGATTTCCCAGACCTGATGAAATGTGTGTCCCTGTTTTTTTCCGTCCCTTTGTTCCTCCTGTTCTTGCCCTTATTTTCGGCATCATATTTGGAGAGCAGTATCCCGGTATGGGACGGCATGTCTGGATACTGCTCATTTTTTGCACTTTTCTGATTTTCAGAGCCATTTTTCGCAAAATTCCCCTTCTGATCCCACCTCTGCTTCTTTTCTTCTGTCTGGGGTATCTCTCCATTCAGCAATGGGCTGTCCCCTGTTTTCCTGCTGACCATATCTCCCGCCATACCGGCCCGAAATACCGGAAGATTTGCGGAACTGTCCGATCCGCTCCGGAAATTCGGGGAGACAGGATGAGATTGATTCTGGACGCAGAAATGCTTGATGAGCATATACCGGTTTCCGGTCAGATGCTGGTGACCGGACGCGCCGAGGAAAGCAGAGTTTCCCTGGGAGACAGAATTGTATTTTCCGGAAAAATACGGGATATCAGCAGCTTCAGGAATCCGGGCGCATTTGATTACCGTCGGCATATGGCCTTTCAGTCTGTATGGTGCACAGTGTATGCACGGAAAAACAGCCTCACCATCATCGGGCAGAATTTGGAATACCGTTTTGGGCGTGCGGTTGAAAATTTCCGGAACACAGCAGCAGAGATGATCCGGAAAAACAGCCAGGAGGATGCGGCTTCCGTGCTTCTTGCGCTGATCATCGGAGATAAAAACCGTATTTCCGATGATCTCCGGAACCGTTTTGCCCAGGCGGGCATTGCGCATCTTCTGGCCATTTCAGGGCTGCATATGGGCATGATCGCGCTGGTTTCCTTTACCGTGTTCCTGTGGATGGGATACCGGATTTTAGCGGGAAAACAGTTTGATGACTTACGCACCCGGGCTGCATTTTTTTCCCTGCTCCCCATGACCGCATACGGCATGATTTCCGGACTTTCACCCGCAACCCAGCGGGCAATGATCATGGGAACAGTGTGTATCACCGCGGTGCTTCTGAACAGAAATCAGGAAACCTTCAGCACGCTCTCCATTGCAGCCCTGCTGATTCTCATTATCCATCCACCCAGTCTGTTTTCCATTTCTTTCCAGCTTTCCTTTGCAGCCGTGGCTGCCATTGTTCTGGGGTTTTCCCTCAATTTCCATGAAAGCAGGGAAAAAGAAAACAGAAACCGTATGACAGGATGGCTGTTTGCGGTCATGAAATCCTCGTTTTTCGCGATTCTGGGAACCATGCCTCTGACCATGCGTTATTTCAACCAGTTCTCCTTTACCGGTCTCATAAGCAATCTCATTTTTATCCCTCTGATCGGTTTTCTGGTTCTTCCCCTTGGGCTGTCTGCGGTTTTTGTTTCCCTTTTCAGCATGACAGCGGGAGAGCAGATCATGAGACTGAGCGCCTTTCTGCTGTCCCATGCACTTGCCCTGCTTCCCTTTTTTGCCAGGCTGCCCCTCAGCAGCATGAAAACCTTTACCCCCGCATTTTGGGAAATCATCCTGTATTATCTGCTGTTCTGGGCTGTATGCCTCCTGCTTTCCTCTGAAAAAGAAAATATCTGCAGAAAATATGCTTTTCCTGTGATCACGCTGAGCCTTATGGCAGTGGCCGGTGATGTGTTGTACTGGACATATCAGCGTTTCTGGCATAAGGATCTGAGAGTCACGGTCATTGATGTGGGGCAGGGCAGTTCCGCTCTCATTGAATTTCCCGGAGGAAAAACCATGCTCATTGACGGCGGCGGATTTTATGATCCTTCTGCCTTTGATGTGGGCGTTTCAGTGGTGGCCCCTTTTTTGTGGCAGAAGAAAATCATGTCTGTTGACATCATGGTTCTTTCCCATCCCGAAGGGGATCATATGAACGGACTGTTTTATATAGCCCGGCATTTCGCTGTCAAAGAACTGTGGACCACAGGAGCCGGGAAATCCTCTGGCAATTACAAATGGTTCATGGAGACTGTGGGAAAGACCCCTATCCGGGTTCCTGACTTCCTTGATATGCAGCGTTCGATGGACATCAGCGGTGTAAACGTTGAGATTCTCTGGCCTCCGCCTGATTTTGCACAAAGACGGGAAAAAGCTCTTTGGCTGCGGAGATACAACAATACCTCTATGGCTGTGCGGACAGCTTTCGGAAATTTTTCCATTCTTTTTCCGGGCGACATTGAAGCCGATGCAGAAACGGAATTGGTGGGAATGATTGGGAAAGAACTGAAAAGCACAGTTCTTGTGGCTCCCCACCACGGATGCGGCACATCAAATTCCGCAGTATTTCTTGATCATGTGGTGCCGGAAACCGTGATTGTCTCATCCGGATGGCAAAACCGGTTCAACTGTCCCACCCCTGAAGTTATGGAAAAATATGCGGAGCGCGGATGCCGGATATACCGAACCGACATGCAGGGGGCTGTATCTCTCTCGGTTACAAAAGGAGAAGAAGCAGAAATCAAAGCATTTCAGGATAAAATCGGAAAACAGGAAAAAGGACAGTGTCTGGAATAGAACACAGGCAGTTTGGATTTGAAAAAAACAGACAGCCTCCTTCTGCGGGAAATTCTCCTGGAGACTGTCAGTCAAAAAAGGGACGCAGGACGGACATGTTATGAGAATATATGTTTTTTTATTATTAAAACAAGAAATTGGATATACAATTTTTTCTAATCCGCGGAAATATGAAAAAAAAAATCGTGATTTTGTTGCCAAAATCATATACAATGGATTAAAAGTATTTATATTTGTCAGGGGCAAAGGGATGCGGCCGGCCTTAAAAAACGATACGATTTGGTTCTGTTGACATTTCAGATCAGGCGGTCGCGCAGAGTCTCCGGTCTGAACCGGATCTGCCTCCCGTTCCGGACAGCGTCAGGGGGACGCCTCCGGGGCCATTCAGGAGAGATTCGTTTTATTAAATTCAGTATGTTATAAAAATGTCAACAGAATCTGATGTTCTGTCAGCCTTGAATCTGCGAGTTGCAAAAACCGGATTTTTCCAAAAAATCCGGTTCCTCTGTGAAGGTGAAATCCCAAAATCAAACTTGACAGAGCACTAATTTGATCAATAAAAATTGGTTCCTCAAGGATTTTTGCGGAAAAATTTTCCGGATGCCTGCTTTCGCAGGCATGACGTCATTCCGGCACAGGCCGGAATCCGGTGTTGCCACAAAACATAATGAAAAGCCTAAAAATGTTAAGATAAAAGGATACGGTATGCATATTCATCAGCAAACGCTTGCCAGGACTGTTACCTGCTGCGGTATGGGCGTCCATTCGGGGAAAAAGGTGAAACTGACCCTGAGACCAGCGCCCATGAACCACGGTATTCAGTTCATCCGCACTGATCTGCCGGACTGTCCAAAAATTCCGGCCCGCTTCAGCAATGTGATTGACACCAGTCTGGCCACGGTCATCGGACAGGATGGATGCATTGTTTCCACCATTGAGCACCTGATGGCCGCTTTTTCCGGGCTTTCTGTGGATAACGCGCTGGTGGAACTGGACAACTATGAACTTCCCATTATGGACGGCAGCGCGGCGCCTTTCACAAAACTGATTCTTTCCGCAGGGATTGAAATCCAGCCCGGGCCCAAATGCTTTTTTGTGGTCAAAGAACCCATTACAGTGGAGGATGGGGACAAATCCGTTGCCGTATATCCGGCCCCGAATTACAGAATCACCTGCACCATTGAATTCCCCCATCCCCTTATCGGCAGACAATCCTGCACCATTGATGTTTCACCCCGCTCCTTTACGGAAGAAATCAGCAGTGCGCGGACCTTTGGTTTTTTTCATGAGGTGGAATATATGAAAAAAATGGGACTGGCGCGGGGCGGCACACTGGAAAATGCTGTCGTGGTCGGCAGAGAGGAGGTGATGAATGAGGACGGGCTCCGTTTTCCGGATGAATTTGTCCGTCACAAGGTGCTTGACTGCATCGGAGACTTTTCCCTGATCGGTCTGCCCATACTGGGGCATGTGGTTGCGCAGCGTTCAGGCCATGCGTTCAATCATGCTTTCCTGAAAGAATTCTTCAAGCGCAAAGATGCATGGAAAACCCTGACTGTTCATGATATCAGTCATATGATGCAGCCTCAGCCGGAGGCAGTTGCTGTTTAATCGTTTCTGACAGTCTGTATGAGAACTTTCATCAGCCGGAAAATATATTTTTTTTTCATGATATGGTTCTTTCTGCATACGCCTGAGTGTGCTGCTTTTACAGGCGCGCGTCTGGCCGATATGTATATCACCAACAGCCAGGACAGCCTTCTGATCTTTCTCAAGGTCAGGGGGGCCTTTGGCGGACAGATCAGAGAAACCATCCTCAGCGGTGTCCCCACCGCCTTCTCTTTTTTCATTCGTATAGATGAAGTCCGCACGTTATGGGCAGACAAAACTTTGAGTGAAACAGTGCTGACCCATACCGTCAAGTACAACAATCTGAAAAATGAATTCACCATCCGCCGATCCTGGGAAGGGGATCGGCCCCTGTCTGCAAGAACTCTGGATGAAGCTGAAAAGCTGATGAGCGAGGTGGAGGGATACACTGTTGTTTCTCTTGACAAACTGGAAAAAGGCGTGCGTTACGAAGTGTCAGCCATGGCCAAACTCAGCAGGATGACGCTTCCCTTTTACCTGCGCATTCTGCCGGTTACACCGCCCGTTGCCCGTTTTGAGACCGAATGGTATTCCATAGACTTCGTATATGAATAGACTGTCCCTGAGTTATCCTTTGCGCATATGGCTGAGGAGATGCCCCAGTTCCGGGAAAATCAGTTTTTGGCAGGCAAGCATACAGGCTTTGAGACTTCCGGGCATGCAGAACACCGCTGTATTCCGGATAATTCCGGCAGTGGCGCGCGACAGGATGGCGGCCGGGCCGATTTCCCCATAACTGAGCATGGCAAAAAGATGGCCGAAGGCATTGATTTCCTTCTGAAACAGGGATTTCAGGGCTTCGATGGTGAGATCTTTGGGACTGACGCCCGTGCCGCCGCTGAGCAGAAGGACATCAGGATGATGCGTCTGGATGGTATCCAGAACCCTCTGACGGATGGTTTCAGCATGATCCGGAATGACCTGATGAAAAATCACTGTATGCCCCTGCCTTTGCGACTCTCCAGCGATCCATTTTCCGCTTTCATCATCTGCCAGTGATCGGGTGGAGGAAAGGGTGACAATCCCGACACGGACAGACTTCAATGCCTTTTCCCGGTGTTCTTTTGTTCCCATGTCAGTACTCCTGCTGAATCACCACTTCATCCACGCCGTCATGTTCGGAAAGAAGCACATTCACGGTTTCGGAACGCCTGGATTCCACATACCGGCCGGTATAATCGGCCTGAATGGGAAGCTCCCTGTGCCCCCGATCCACCAGAACTGCCAGTTCAATGCGGTCAGGACGGCCAAAATCAATCACCGCGTCCATTGCGGCCCTAACGGTCCGGCCGGTGAAAAGCACATCATCCACCAGGATAATCTGCTTGCCGTCAACAGAAAAGGGGATATCCGTGGCCTTCACATTGGGATTGTGCCCGATCCGGGTCCAGTCATCCCGGTACAAAGTGATATCCATCCGGCCTGTGGGCAGATTTGCGCCTTCAAATGACAGAATTTTGGCACGGATGCGCTCGGCCAGAAAAACGCCCCGTGTCTGAATGCCAATCAGAGCCAGGTTTTCTGTTCCTCTGTGGACTTCAAGAATGTTATGGCTCATCCGGGTCAGTATCCGGTCAATTTCTTCAGCATTGAGGATTTTATGGAGTTTCATGGCGGTTCCCCTCCCGAATTCCCGCGGCAACCCGCAGAATGAATCTGTTTTTCTTCCGTTTTTATATCCTGAATGTCAGCAGGTCCGCACGTTTGCTGTCATATTCCCTTTTCAGTCTGATGAGCCGGTCAAAATTGCCAAGACTGTTGAGATGGGTGTATATGGCATTGAAAAAATGATTTTTGTGAAATTTCATCACTGCATCCGGATCCAGTGCGGACAGTTTTTCTTCGCTGATCTTCCATATCCGTATGGTATTCTGTCCGTAATATCCGGATTCGGAATGTTCAACAATATTGTACTGCTGTTCCGTAAGCAGATCGCATTCTTTGATCAGGTTGAGAAACTGCTCTGTCCGGATCAGATTGTTTCTGTACTCTCTGAGCATATCCTCTCCCACAAAATTTTTGGTGATTCTGTCGGAGAGTCTGCCCTCTTTGCCGATAACCGGCATTCCGCTGTCTTTCTGCTCACGGAGTCCCGGGCATCGGGAGTCAAATACAACCGAATAGCTCAGACTGTTTCCGGATGAGGCCATTCCCCTGACATTGAAAGGATAGATTTTGCAGGCCCTGGGCCGGACACTGTCATACACGGCACAGCGTTTGGTGTTCATATCCAGATAGGGGCATGGAATGCCTTTTGCGAAAGTGTAGAGAAGGGACAGGGACAGTTTGTCCCCGTTTTGGGAAAAAACAACGGGAAACAGTTTTGCCGTGTCAAACATTTCGTTCAGCAGAACATTTGCAGAAGTGTATGTACTGCCGTCGCAGCACATGGTGCAGTTGTCACAGCCTGCAAAAACCAGATCAGCATGATCCCTGATGCTGAGTGCTTTGATAAAATCATTTTTTTCTTTATTTTTATCAGATTTCATGAATTTTTGTCCTGTTGTGATGACCGGACGGACCAGAATCCGGAAGGAAAAGATACAAAAACAGAAAAATGTATCACTATCAAAAGCAGCGGGGCGGTCAAAAACCGCCCCGGATATCATCAGATTCGGCAGAACATCCTGTGAAAAAGGAAATTGTTATCTCCCTTCGCTGAGTTTTTCCTGA
>CAZDIU010000134.1:0-13469 GCA_964505535.1 uncultured Desulfobacterales bacterium
GAAGGATCAGTTTTTTCTCAGACAGGCAAATGCGTGTGTCTCCCCGGACGGATCTGAATCTGATTCCATATTCAGGCGCAGTTGCTGCAAAATCCCCTGCCAGCGACCGTTCCTCCTCTGACTGCCTGAAGCAGACAGATCCCAGAATATAGAAAAAAACATTGAAACACAGAGACCAGAACACACTGTGACTCAGGGGATCAAGAACCGTGAGACCGAAAAGATTTTCAGACCGGAGAAAATTCAGTCCCCGCAGCCCATTTTGGGAAAAATCGGCAAAAAACATTCCGCCTTTGGCAACCGCGGGCAGCAGCAGGGTGTAAACCCATAGGAAAAAACCAGCGGACAGCCCTGCAAGAGCACCGGCTCTGCTGCCCTGTGTCCAGAAAATTCCGCCCAGCACCGCAGGGGCAAACTGCAGAAAGGCTGCAAAGGAAATCAGACCGATATTCACCAGATGCCAGTTTTCTCCCAGAATTCTTTCAAAACAGTATCCCATGACAATGATCAGGGTGACAGCAGCCCATCGGCATTTCAGCAGATGGGGTCGCAGACATCCCAGCCGGCTGTAACGGCTGACTGCCGGGAAAAGCAGATGATTGGTCATCATGGTGGAAAGGGTCATGGAACTGACCATGATCATGCTGGTGGCCGCGGAAAATCCTCCGATGAATACGAAAAGGGACAGCCAGCGGTGTCCGTAGGCAAACGGAATGAGAAGGGGAAAGGTGTCGCCTTTTTCCACCGGAAACCCCAGCAGGATTCCGCTCAGGGCAAGGGGCCAGGTGAAAATGCTCATCAGCACCAGATACAGGGGAAAGAGCCGCATGGCTGTGCGGATGTGGTTTTCATGAAAATTTTCCACCACTGCCACATGAAACTGCCGGGGAAGAAAGAACACCGCGGACATGGACAGCAGCAGATGAGAGGCCCATGTCACATAATCCCCGGCTTTCATGGGCTGCAGACATCTGAGGCTGTCCAGTCCCCTCTCGGAAATCTTTGTCATGATGCTGCTGAATCCGTCATGGACATAACAGGTGACAAAAATACCGGCTGCAAGAAAAGCTGCCAGTTTCACCAGAGATTCCGCAGCAACAGCCAGCATTACGCCCGAATGCCGTTCCGTGGGATCCAGGCGTCTCACGCCGAAGAGATTGGTGAACACAATCATGAGGGTCACAATGACAGGGCCTGCAAACTCCCCAATCCAGGACAGGGAGGATTCCCCGGTTTCAGTGATGATGGCAAAAGTGGTGTTGACGGCCCGGATCTGCAGTGCGATATAGGGAGCTGCTCCGACCAGACAGATCAGGGTGGCCAAGGCCGCAAGCAACTGGGATTTGCCGTATCGGGCCGATATGAAATCCGCAATGCTGGTAATTCTGTGCCTGTTTTTGATGCGGACCAGCCGCCCCAGAATGACTGTGCCCAGTGCAAAGGAAACAGTGGGCCCGATGGTGACAGTCAGAAACAGCATTCCGGATTCAGCTGCGCTGCCCACACTGCCGTAAAAGGTCCAGGTGGTGCAGTATACGGCCAGGGTCAGGGAATAGACCAGTCCGTTGTTGGCAGGATTGAAACCTTTGGCCGACTTTTTTTCAGCCCATCTGGCAATGCAGAACAGCCCGGCCATATACACACAGAACACGGCAATAACTGTTTGCGCATCAAACATGGCCTGCTCTGTCCGGGCCGGAAGAGGGTGAGTGTTCTGCCGGGGATTCTTCCCGGATGTCCGGCCGGGTCAGCCCGTTGACAAAAATCAGCACAATGACAGACATCCATGCGAAAAACAGATAAAGAAAAAAAACATCTGTCCCACTGCTCCCGGCAATACTGAGCACCGGCCAGTTGAACAGAAGCAGCCCAAGGCAGAAAATGAGGATATGCCGGATATTTTTCATCTGTATTCCCTTTTTTCCCTTCCCGGCAGAGATTTTGCTCTTGCCGTATTGAAAAAATTGTGATTGAGTTTTCCGGATCAGTGCTGAATTTTCACTGTTGAATGTTTGGGGTTTTGGAAGCTGCTGATATACCGGTTCTGAGGTTTCGGTGTTCGGGTTTCAGTCCTGACTGCACACTGACACCTGAAACCCGAACCATAGGGTATTCCAGAAGGTTCCGCCTCTCTCAGCGGCAGCCTGTGCCGGGCAGTCCCGGTTTGCCATTGTCTCACACCTGAAACCCAATGCATGGGACACAACTGTTCACCATGCAATATTCTTTCTCACAAGGAGGAAACGGTCATGTCGGATTTCAGAATTTCCGATCCCCTGCTCCGGAAAATGGTTTATGCTGTCGGTGTCATGGGAATCATCGCATTCGGATTTTACACTTTCAGCCTGCTCAAAGGCGGCATTGTCCTGATACTGGATGTGCTCTCGCCTTTTCTGGCTGCCATTCTCCTGGCCTATATCCTGGCGCCTGTGGTCATCCATCTGCAGCAGCATCTGAAACTGGGCCGGATTATGGGAACCCTTGCCCTGTACCTGATCATCGGTCTGGTCTTTTTTGTGCTCCTGGCTTTTCTGATTCCCACGGTGCTGAGTGAATTCATCCGTCTGTTTCATACCCTGAAAGCCGGGTTTCCCCCGCTTCTGGACAAACTGGCTCACAACCGGTATTTTCAGATGGATGCGGAACTGCTTGGGATTATACAGAGCAAAATTAACGAAATCCAGATGGATTATGAAAAAATCATCTCTGCGTTGCTTCCGGGGCTGAAAAAAATGGCATCCGGCGGTCTGGAAGCTGTCGGCATGGCGACAAAAGGCATTTTTACCGGTCTGGGGTCCATGTTCAGCTTTTTTTCATTTATCATTTTTGTGGGGATTATCAACTTCTATTTTATTGTGGACTGGGAAAAAATCCGGCCCATGATCCGGAAAATGATCCCTCCGGAACGCCGGGAGCGCGTGTTTGACATACTGGAAAAAACCGATACAGCAGTGGGAGGTTTCCTGCGCGGGCAGCTCACGGTTTCGGCCATTGTGGGCTCACTTTTTGCAGCGGGACTTTTTGCACTGGGATTTACGGGTTTTCCCGCTCTTCGGAATTACTGCGCACTCATTGGCACGGCCGCTGCCATCGGCGGTTTCATTCCCTATCTGGGAGCGGTCATGGGCGTGACTCCGGCCATTCTCATTGTACTGCTGACAGCAGGCGTTCCCTGGAGTGTCAAATTCATTACGCTGGGTTTTGTGATTCTTCTGTTTGGTGCGATCCAGTCCCTTGAGGGTTTTGTGCTGCAGCCCAAAATTGTGGGGAAAGGAGCAGGACTGCATCCCCTGGCCGTGATGTTCGCGCTTCTGTTCGGGGTCCAGTTCGGCATTGGCGGAATGATCGCTGCTGTTCCCCTGGCCAGCATCATCCGGGTTTTGATTCGTGAATTTTACTGGCTGCCCATTGAACGCAGAGAGGCAGCCCTGAATCAGAGATGAATTTTATAACCATCAGAAACAGAAAGATGCAATTGATGAAAGACAAGCAGTCCCCTGTCTATGAACTGATCGAAACCCCATCCGATCTGGAAAATTTTGCGCATTCCCTCCGGAGAAGGCGGGTGATTGCCGTGGACATGGAAGCTGATTCCATGTATCATTACAAAGAAAAAGTCTGTCTGCTGCAGATAGCGACCCGTGAGAGGAATGTCATCATCGATCCCTTCAAAGTCCCGGATCTTTCCTGCCTTGTCCCTGCTTTCGCCCGCGGGGATCTGCAAAAGATTTTTCACGGTGCGGATTATGACATCCGTTCCCTGTACAGAGATTTCGGCATAGAGGTTCACAATCTTTTTGACACCCAGATTGCCTCGCGTTTTTCAGGGATCCGGGAAACCGGTCTGGAATCCGTTCTGCACCATTATCTGAATGTTTCCCTGGACAAAAAGTACCAGAGAAAGGACTGGTCCCAGCGTCCCCTGTCACCGGAAATGCTGGAATATGCGTCAGGGGACACGGCATTCCTGATTCCCCTTGCCCGGATTCTGGAAAAGAATCTGAAAAAAATGAACCGGCTGTCATGGGTTCAGGAAGAATGCGATTGTCTGAGCCATGTGCGCATGAACCCGGAAAACGGCGGCCCCCTGTTTCTGAAATTCAAGGGCGCTGGCCAGTTCCGTCCGCGCAATCTTGCGATTTTGGAACATATTCTTCAGGTGCGCAGGGAGTTTGCAGAAAAAAAGGACAGACCGGCGTTTAAGATTTTCGGAAACAATGCTGTAACGGAAATTGTGAATGCCCGGCCCGTAACCATCCGCCAACTGGAGAAAACCCGGGCCTTAAGCCAGAAACAGATCGGCATGTACGGAGAAACTCTGATCAAAGCTGTAAAGGAGGCCCTGGCCTTGCAGGAGGAACAACTTCCGGCTTTTCCCCGGAAAACCACCCCGGCCTTATCTCCCGGTGTGCCGGATCGCATAAAAAAAATCAGGGAATGGCGGGATCGCCGGGCTGAGGAACTGGGCATGGATCCGGCACTGATCTGCAGCAAATCCCTGATGACCGCAATTGCGGTCCAAAAACCCCGTCATGCAGATGCCCTGAAAAACATAGAAGAACTTCGGCAATGGCAGATGGAAACCTTTGGAGAGGAGATTGTCAGGGTGCTGAACGGAAAACAGACAGGCCGGGGGGCAGAGGTCAGGCAAAATTAATCCACTGAACACCTGAAGCCGAATTGCAGGGAAAAATCATGAACCACCAGGAAACATACGAGGTTCTGGCGCGAACAGATCCCTTTGAAATACTGGAACCCGATGTATTGAGAGATCTGGCTGAAAAAGTTGAAATCCGCACATACAGTGCCAATGACTATGTGTTCCGGCAGGGAGAGCCCAGCCAGGATGCGCTGTTTGTCATTGCCTCCGGTCTGGCCGAACTGGCAGTCACCAATGGCAGAGGCGTGGAAACTGTCATCGGGCTCAGGCGTCCCTATGATTTTTTCGGGGAAACCGTTGTGCTTTCGCAGCATCGGTATCCAAGTTCGGTGCGGGTGAAAAACGCAATGATCTGCTGTCTGATTTCCCGCAAAAATCTGGAACCCCTGATGTATAATTATCCTGAATTCTGCGGCTTTTTCAACACGCTTCTGGCCGAGCGCATGCGTCTGATTTACGAGGAACTGGTGGCCGAGCAGTCCTATGAAAGTTCAAGCGGCATCAGCGGATTCAATTTCGGACTGTTCCGGAAACGGGTCAGTGAGGTCATGTCCCATCCGGTTGTCACCTGCAGAACCGGGGACCTGGTGACAGAGGCCTCAAAACTGATGTCTGAAAAAGATATTGACGCTGTGGTTGTTCTGGACAGGGAAAACAAACCGGGAGGCATTCTCACGGAAAAAAATCTGGTGCGCTATCTCATCGCGAATCAGCGCTATCCGGTGGATTCCTGCCGGGTGGAACAGGTGATGTTCAGCAACCTGAGCGGGGTAAGACCCCATGCCTTTATCGGACAGGCTTTGGTGGGCATGATGCGCAACAACACACGGCATCTCATTGTGATGGAGCGGGGCGAACTGGTGGGGATTGTTTCCATGGTGGATCTGGTGAAAACCCAGAGCGCGGGAACCCTGATGCTGACGCGTGACATTGAATCCCAGCCGGATATGGGAGGGCTGAGCCTGGTAAACCGTGAAGTCCGGAAGATTCTGAAAGAAATGGTGGAGGAAAGAGCCACCCTGTACGAAATTTTCGATGTGATGTCGGAACTCAGGGAACGGCTTATCCGCCGGGCAATTCAGCTTTCAGAGGAAAATATGAAACTGGAGGGATGGGGACCTCTGCCTGCTGAATACTGCTGGATTAACATGGGCAGCGGTGCGCGTTATGAGCAGAGTTTTGGCACGGAACAGGAAAATGCCCTGATTTTTGCAGATCCGGAAAAAAGCCGTTTGGAAAAAACTTCTGCCTATTTCAAAAAACTCGCGGAACTGATTGTCGCGAATCTTGAAAAATGCGGATTTGAAAGATGTGCCGGATGTGTCACCTCTGCCGATGATCACTGGCGAAAGCCCTGTTCCGCGTGGATGTCCGGGATTGAGGGAAATATCCGGGACATGGCAGACTACACCTCCCATATTGTTCCGCTTCTGGATTTCAGACCGGTATGGGGCAATCTTTCCCTGGGAGAGGAATTCCGCAAAAAATTTATTGCAGCTTTCCAAAGGTGGCTGAAGATAAAATCCCCTGAATCCGCTTATTCTCCGGAATACAGACTCCCGCTCCGTTTTCTTGGAACCTTTCAGACGGAAAAAAGAGGATTTCACAGAAACGAGATGAATCTGAAAGATGCCGCGCTGATGCCCATCATCCACAGCATCCGGATTCTGGCCGTGGGAAACGGAATTTCCGAACCTTCAACCCTCGGACGTCTGAAAATCCTCATGGATGAAGGGAAGATGTCCCAGGCGGATGGAGCCTCGTTTGCCGCGAGTTTTGAAACCCTGATGCTGATCAAAATCCGGGAAAACATGAAAAAAATTGCAAGAGGGAAAAGGCCGGACAATTATATTGACCCTTACAGCCTGAGAAAAAATGAACGGGTGGCACTGAAAGATGCGCTTTCCGATGTATGCCGCATAACGGAAATGGTAAAGGAAATTTTCGGGGGTTTCTGGCTGGCGCACACGGTTGAAGCATGAATACGGCTTTGCAGCCGGACAGTTTTCCGTGCTGACAGTGTGCGGAACTCCTTTTTTATTCTTTCTGAAGGTGGAATAAAAAGCGCCAGACAGATTTGCCCCTTAGGGGCTGTATAAAAATAACTTGCTGCAAACCCTGAGGGTTTTCAAAACCCTCAGGGTTCAGGACGAAAAAATTGTACAGGTTGTTTTTTTACAAACCCTTGCCGAAATCTGAAAATGTTTTCCTTCCTCTTCCCGAACCAAATCCCATTTTCAGTTATCAAAACGCAGTTCTTCCGGCCATTCACGGTCGTGCCCGTCTGCTGGTCCCTTGCGGCAAGCGTCAATGACAGCCCGGTGATCCGCAATGACAATATCCCGGCCCGGATCTGTGTTGTTGAACAGTTTCCACAGAAGCAGGGAATTGTCATGCAGATCAATCTGCTCATCATACAGGATAAAGATATTGAACATCCGCAGTTCAGCCAGTCCCATGAGCAGCAGGGCCAAATCCTTCCCGCTCCGATCCTTTGATTTCCGCACCGAAACAGCGAGGATGCAGTTGACTCTTTCTCCTTTTCTGGCATATTCCGGAAACAGATGCCTGCACGAAACCGCTTCCGGCATCAGGGTGCGGACAATGCAGTCCAGACCGTCCGGAGATGGAGGCGGAATCTGCTCCGGCAGCCTGTTTCTGTCCGGTTCCGAACTGAGACGCCGGGTAAGATCGAGCCCGATTTTGTTGCCGAAATTGGGAAAGGGAGAGGAATGATCCAGCACATCCAGTATGCCCTGGGTAATGGTGATGTCTGAGCCAATGTCAAATTTTGTCATCAGGGCCTCAGTCACCTGCGCGGGATCACGGGGGCTGACATCTTTGTCGAGCACGGCAATGGCCTTGCAGAAACTCATCTGCCCCTGTCCCCAAAGGCCGCTCATGATTTTTTTGGCATGTCCCTCATATTCCTTGTCAATGGACACAGCCACAATATTGTGAAACACGCCTTCCCAGGGAAACCAGTAATCCTGAATTTCCGGAAACACCGTCTGCAGCATGGGCAGAAAGATTCTTTCTGTGGCTTTGGCAAGATAGCAGTCTTCCATGGGCGGACGTCCCACCAGGGTGGCATTGTATATGGCATTTTTCCGGTGCGTGATGGCCGTGACATGAAAAACCGGATACATGTCTGCAAGGGAATAATAGCCGGTATGATCCCCGAAAGGCCCTTCCATTCGCAGCTCATCCGGTTCCACATAGCCTTCCAGCACAAATTCAGCCTCGGCAGGCACTTCCAGATCAATTGTTACGCACTTGGTCAGGGAAACCGGTTTTTTGCGGATGAATCCGGCCAGAATGATTTCATCCAGCCCTCTGGGCATGGGCGCAGTGGCCGCATAAATGGTGGCCGGATCCGCACCAATGGCAACCGCCACCGGCATACGTTTTCCCGCGCGGCGGTATTCATTGTAATAATGGGAACCGTCCTTGTGAATATGCCAGTGCATTCCTGTGGTGTTTCTGTCAAAAACCTGCAGACGGTACATGCCCATATTGCGTTTTCCGCTTTCCAGACTCCGGGTGATGACCAATGGCAGGGTGACAAAAGGGCCTGCATCACCGGGCCAGCAGTGCAGCACCGGCAGTCTGCCCAGATCCGCGTGTTTTCCTGTGAGAACGACTTCCTGACAGGGCGGAGTTTTTCCCCGGAATTTGCGTGGCAGAAAAGAGCCCAGTTCCAGCGCCAGGGGAATGGTGCGGAAGATTTCTTTCAGGGTTTTGGGCGGATGGAACAGAGTGTATTTTCTCACCCGTTCAGCCAGTTCATCCAGATGTCCCACCCCCAGAGCCATGCAGATCCGTCTGGGACTTCCGAAAATATTGGTGCACACCGGAAAATCCGAGCCTTTGACCTTTTCAAACAAAAGAGCTTTGCCGCCTTCCGGGCTTTTGGATTCCCGGTCTGTAAATCGGCTGATTTCCAAATAGGGAGAAACCTCATGCCGGATATGCAGGATTTCCCCGGCCTTTTCCAACGCGTCCAGAAATTCTCTCAGATTTTTATACAAGTTCCTTATCTCCCCATCGTTTCATGGCAATATTGATATGCAGCTGATCCAATGCTCTGGCCGCAGTGGCATCCACCATCTCCGTAATTGTCTGAGGCCGGGTGTAAAAACTGGGACACGGCGGCATGATAATGGCTCCGGCCAAAGCGGCTTTCCGCATGTTTTCCATGTGAATCAGGTTCAAAGGAGTCTCACGGGTCAGCAGCACCAGAGGCCGTTTTTCTTTCAGGCACACATCCGCTGCCCGGTGAATCAGTCCATCGGAAATGCCGGAGGCAATTGCGCCCAGCGTTTTCATGGAGCAGGGCGCGACAATCATGCCCTGATGCAGAAAGGAACCGCTGGCAGGAGGGGCAAACAGATCATCGGGTTCATGGCAGTTGAGGCAGGCATCTGCATGAAAAACAGTTCCCTGCCCGCGCAGAAATTCCCCGAAATCCTCACCTCTGTAAGCGGTTTCATGCATCAGCACCTGGCGCCCCGCGTTGGATACGGACAGATACACTTCCACAGGTCTTTCCAGCAGGGCTTTGAGAATCCGGATGCCGTAAATCACGCCGGATGCCCCGCATATGGCAACAACGATTTTTTTCTTCAAAAATCAAATCCTTTATTTCTGCTGTTGTGTGCAAAATCAACTGAAACACCAATCAGAACAATCCGGACTTTCAGAAAAACCGGACTTCTGACTGCACGAAAAATCCGTTTGTCTGCCTATCCCCAAATTTTCGTGTCTCGGAAAAAGCGTTTTTGTGAAAAACCGGGTTTTGTAAAAAATTATACAGAAAAACACAGGAAAGGAGACAGTGTGCTTTTGATTCTGATGTGCTGCTTTTGCCGGATCAGGCCCGGTTATTGTACCAAGCGACTGTCACGAAATGGTGCTTTCACCAATCACAATATCCGTTTTTGGACATACTGCATGAAGAAGGTCATCAAGTTTTTCCACTGTTGGAATTGCCAATCCCTGTTCATATCGGGCATAAGAACTGCGTGATGATTTGCCCAGACGACTGGCAATCTGAGAAAGTGAGAGGCCGCTTATTTCACGTTTTCGCTGTAACAGCAGACCGATCAGGTATTTGGGTTCCGGCGAACCGACTTCAAAGCTGTTGTTTGATCCTTTAAAAACATTTACTTTAAATCCGTCTTTATTGACCAGAGTTTCCAGCATGTCGGCAGCCATTTCATATGCTTCCTTTTTTGTGCGTTCCTGGGTCATTAAATCAAGAATTGGAATTTCTGCCAGCCAAAAGTTTCCGTCTTTGTATATTCTTCCTGAAAATCTCATGTTTTGCCCCCTTTCTGTGCTTTGTGCAAAATTGAACGGGCGAGTTTTTCGTTTATATCGTTATGTCCGGGTATTGGTTCCTGACGCTTACCATCAGTCCAAATGTCGTGATTTCCTTCATGTCTCAGCAGCCACCAGACCAGCTCTTTCAGTTTTTTCTCAGGTATGGTTCTTTTCATCATTGTGTAATCGCTGCCTGTTTCCGATAAGCAGGCAGCCATAATTTTTTTCAGGTATAAAAGCAGGATAACAATTTCTTATTCATTCTGAATTTTTTAACTCTTACTTCGCATCAGTATATAATTTTTTGACAAACCTCCGGTTTTTCTGATGCACAGAAATTTCCGGACGCATATATAAGCGCAGAATGACACAGAGTTCCGCTGAATTTTTTGCATTACGATGTGCATAACTCTGTGTCACTCTGCGGTTGAAGACATGCTCACCCGCTGCAATGGAGCGCAGCGAAATTGCCGTCTGGTGGAGCAACTTGTTGGGCGTTTGTAATCCTTTGGATTAAAGCATTGCTTATTTGAATTGCCATACTTTCATTATTCTTTGCAACTTCTATTGCTCTTTCAGCCTCTTTATCTGCAATCAATCCAAATTGAGATTGGTTTGGACATAAAGATTCGTTCAAATCTCCAGGTTCAAGTTTATCTAAATTATCACCATAACTTCTTTTGTTAAATTTAATAATTTCCTGACCAACATCACTAAGAAAATAAACAAAGAGCTTATTTATTAATGACTCACCAAACATATTCGGGTAAAAACAATGAAAACATGTAAAGTTAACAGCATCTGTCAGATTTCTGATTACTTTCAGCCTTCCCCTGTTAAATACGCCAAACAGTATTGAGGCTGGCTTTCGGCATTCGATTTTATACCAGGGGGTCCTCATCCTTGTAAGATATCTTTGACTGTAGCCGCATGTTTCACCATCTTTTATATATTTTTGTATTTCTTTGCTTTCGGTTTCAGTAACATTTAAGCAGTAAACCGGCTTATCAGAGTTGTATAAATTGATAAAATCTTCTTCAGTAAAAACAGGTTTACGTATTTGGACGCTTTTTGCAATGCACTTGCAAATATTTGTATCATCTAACCCCAATTCAAGAATTTTTCCTTTTTTAAGAGCAAAGAATTCATTTGCGCCTGTGGCAATTCCTCGGGTGAACGAACCGTAAAACGATAACTTAACGAAACCATCTGGAACAATATTTTCAGAAAATAATGACGTTAATATGGGTGTCCATTTTTTATTAAATGGCAAATTTGATGGATCAATTGTTTTTTGATAGTAATCACTGATATTTGTAATCAGCGCAAACTCATCTTTAGATTCAATTTTGGTGATTTTAATGGGTACTTTGATTTTGTCATTTTTACAGAGCAGCACACAGACTGTGGTAGTCGCGTCTGGAAAAATTTCTTTTTCATTGGAGAAAATAATTATCTGTTTTAATAAATAATTATCAAGCAAACTTTTCTTTGTTTCTCTGCCATATCCTGTATTGAAAAACTCAAATGGCATAATAAAAGCGAGGTTTCCGTTTTCTTTCAGTTCATTCAATGCTTTTACAAGAAAAACTGATGATATATTGGAATAGCCAATAAGTTTTTTTCCTGTCTGTTTCTCAATTATTGGCAAAACATCACGTCTGTTCAAAAAATTTTGGAATCTCAGATAAGGAGGATTGCAAATAATTCCATCATATGTATTTGGAGCAGTTTCAAGGTAATCAGCGTTACACAGTTTTAGATCTTTTTTATTATTGATGCCATTCAGATAAGAAATGATATTGCTGTCTATTTCGTATCCTAAAAATTCAATAGGATGATTGGGTTTGAGTTTAATAACTTCATCATAAAAGACTCCAAGCCCAAACGCGGGGTCCAAAACAGTCTCTGGTTTGTCTCTTAAAACCCACTGGGCCATAAGACGAGCCACCGATGAGGGCGTAAAGAACTGACCGTAGTCTTTCCTATGCCTGACAGGGGTATTCTTTATATACTCAGATTCAAGCATTAATAACCTCTCTCATAAATATACCGTTGTCGAGATACCCCTTACCCCCTTCAAAAGTTACATAAAAAAGAAGTCGCCCCCTATCCAATTCTTTCATAGCCGATTTGTGTTCCGGCATTTCAATTCGTCCTATGACTTCTTTACCTGCTCTTACATTTATCTTGATTGTTGTCTTTCAGAGGGATACACAGGCAGATGATAAAATATTATCTGAACACACTGACCGAGTTTAAGTATTGATTTTGTCATTTTTTTGATGAGTTCTTCGGGTATATGCTTTTCCCTCATTTTTTCAATATATTCAAGCAGTGTGTCATCTGAGTAAAGAATCTGAAACTCTTCATTTTTCCAGCGGGCAAAAAATTCTCTGTTCGGGCTTGACTCGGATCTGCTCTTTTCCGAAGCAATCACAACATTCGTGTCGGGTACAGTTCTGAAAGATGTTTTCATAAGTATCTGCTTATCCCGTTGCGTGCCTCTGCAAAATCTTCAAAAGCCTGTTCACGGGTATATCCATTTTTTTCAAGCTCTTTGTATTCATTTTTGGCTTCCTCCAGAATTCTTGCAGCCTCCCTGCTGTATGTTTTCAGATAGGCAACTCTGACCCTGTCTCCCTCTTTTTCAAATATTATGGAAACATCTTTGCCTTTGAGAATAAGGTTGGCAATAAGCAGCGGATTCCGCTGTATGTCTTCAACCATGAGATACTGAAATTTTTCTGATGAATGCAGCATAATTTTATCCTTTCTCAAAACAGAACAATGATCTGTTCAGATTCTGTCCAATTTTGCCAAGTTGCATTTTCTGCACAGCAGTTGGATATTTTTTTCTGAATTTGAGCCTCCTTTTGAATAGGGAATGATATGATCAAACTCCAAATATTCAGACGCTCCGCACTCAACACATTGCCCTTTGTCACGTATCCAGACAGCCTGTTTTACTTCCTGCGGAATACTCCGTGATTTTTTGGCGGTTTGTTTAAGATTGAGCTTTCGATGGTATTTCTGTAAGGCGTGATCAATATAAGCTTCTGTCAGCAATCCATCATGAACTGTAAATTGTGCAGTTGTATTCTTGTTCTTGCCAACAAGTCACATTTTATATACCCAACTGCGTATGAAATTACAAGAAAAAAACCGGAAATCGGAAGAAACGGATTTTTCGGCATGGGGCAGCTTTTTTCCTGCCGGACAATGCCGGTATGAGGTATTCTTTCGGGAGTGCCAGACGGAAAGTTTGGCAGAAAATGCAGTCACTGCCCCAATCACCCTCCCCCGACCCCCAATGCTGTTGACTTAAGCAAAAAATTCCCCTCCCCCTGTGGGCAATACTGTTGACTTAAGACTCCCCTCCCTTGAGGCAGGGCTGTTAAGTTCTCTGCCTGCGGAGCCCCAATGCCGTTTCATAAACCCAACCCCCCTGCCCCCCTTCCCTGAAGGGAAGGGGGGAGCGGGA
>CAZDIU010000135.1:0-13387 GCA_964505535.1 uncultured Desulfobacterales bacterium
TTCGGGCATCATGCGGCAGCTCCTTTTTATAACGGTTTCTGCGGTTTTCAGTGTGCGGAGTGCCAAACTTTCTGTCTGACGCTCCCAGGCATTGAAGCGAAAGTTTTCGGGTATTCAAAAAACCGGATTTTTCGGAAAAATCCGGTTTTTCTGAAAACGCTGCATCCGAAAATTTATCCTGACCTGCTTATTCTTTTGATCCTGAAATATGGGCAGTGTTTTCTGCATGACTTCAGCGTCCCAAACCTTTTGTTCAGGACGTTTCCCTGTTTGCAATCATTTCAGGCTGATTCTGCTTTCACCGGAATCCACATTGACCAGCAGTCCTTCCTGCACCGGACTGACAGACACAGCGGCAGGGGTTCCGTTTTTCAAATCAAAAACCACCCGGAGTTTGTCCGGATGCTGCCCGATGCGGATGGTTCCGATGCAGTCATTTTCGATCTCCCGGACAGCTTTGCTCTGACTTGTCCATTTTCCGGGCATATCCACGACCAGACGATGGGGTTCCCGCAGTTGAAATGCCCTGAAATCCCGTATGGGACGGTCAGACAGGAGCACCGCGTGCAGTTGGCCTCTTTCCATGCGCATCTGAATATCCCTGAGCACACGGGAATCTTTTCTGTCCTGCAGAATGCCGGTTCTGTCCCAGGCCGGTTTTGGCGGAGAATCCTTTGATGCGCCATTGGACACCACCACAATCACCCGGCGGTTTCTGATGCGTCCCTCTTCCGTGCTGTTGTCTGCAATGGGCCGGGTAAGACCAAAACCAAAGGTTCTGATCCGTGAGGGATCAATGCCGAAATTTTTTACCAGATAAGATTTCACGCTTTCCGCACGGCGCCAGGAAAGATTGAAATTATACCGGGCAGTTCCAATATTGCAGGTATGGCCTTCAATATCCGCATGGGTTTGGGGATATGATTTCATGAAATCTCCCAGTTTTTTGATATGGGCATGATATTCGGGTCTGATGTCGGATTTGTCCAGATCAAACTGAATCTTGAGATCAATGGACACCTTTTCCTTTACCGGACCCGGCTCAAATTCATCAATGCCCACCACTTCCTCCTCTTGAGGTTCAGGTTTGGGCTCAGATGCCGCAGCAGGCATGGGAGCAGGTTTGGACTCCGGAGCTTTTTTTCCTCCTCCGAACTGAAAGGTCAGTCCCACACTCACTTCTGCATTGTTATTGGAATCCTCCAAATCATACACATGCCGGACATCGCCCCGCAGCGCAACATTGTCTTTGACATAATATTTGATACCGCCGCCATAGTTTACGGTTGCGTATTCCTCATTCAGATGATCCCCGTCCAGCACCACACCGCCCACCCCTGCCGCGATATAGGGAACCAGTTTTTTGTCAGGCCGGAAATGGTAGAGCGCATCCAGGTGCATGATATATCCATCTGCGCGGTCTCTTTCGCAGCAGCATTTTTCCGGATTGAAGTATTCATGCTTGAACTTTCCGTAATTCATCATGATTTCCGTGGCCCAGTTGTCCGTGAAACTGTAGGCCGCTCCCAGTCCGGCAATGGCTTCTCTTTCAATATCCTGCTGATTGTCAAAAACATAGGCTCCGCCCACAGGGCTGACACTGACTGCACCGGCCTTTTCTCCGGAATGGGCATTCAGGGGCAGGATTGAGATCAGGATGAACATGGAAAAGACGATATGCTGAAAAGTGTTTTTCATTTTTTATCTCCCTGATGATGGTGAGGACAGCAGAACCTGGCAGAGTGGGACTTTCATACTGACAAAGCGGAAATCTGCCCCCTTCCCTTCAGGGAAGGGGGCAGGGGGGTTAGGTTCTGTCAGTATGAAAAGGCCCACTGCCCTGAACCTGTCCTCACCGGATGATATTATTCCGTCATGAATGCCATACCCGCTGATCGGATAAAGCAGCCGCCGCTTCCACCGCCGCAGTCACCTCCCGCGCAGGGCGGTTCTGAAACCGTAATACTTTTGATCACTGTTCCCACAGATCCTGCCTGATCCACCACTGTCAGGCGCACAGAATAGGTGCCGCTCTCCTCGAAAGTGAATGCCACATGCTGGGAAATGCGCTGGGAAATGCTGCTTCCTTTCCCGGCAAATGTCCATGTCCAGGAGATAATATTTCCTCCTGCGGATGCCGACTGATCCATAAACTGTATTTCATCTCCGGCGGCAGGAAACTGCGGCGTCCATGTGAAATCTGCTTCCGGAGCCAGCGCGTCATTGACAAGGATGTTCACCGTATCCGAAGCACTGACCGCTGCGCTGTCTGTCACAGTCAGTTCAAACACCAGAACTGCACCTTCGGGCCCCACCGCGGGCGCTGTGAAGACCGGTCTTGCGGTATTGGCATTGAAAAGAGACACATTATTTCCGGAAATCTGTCGCCAGGAATACGCAAGCTGTCCGTCTGAAGTCAAGGCTGCGGAAGCGGAACCGTCAAGGGTCACGGAATCAAGTTCATTCACACTTTGATCCGGCCCTGCTGCTGCCGCAGGCGGATGAAGATCAGCGCGAACCTCAATCCGGTGCGGATCGGCTGCGGACCCGCTTTCAGCGTAACCGTCCCCAGTGTCCAGGTCCCATGCTGCTATATAATACTCAAGCCCGGCCAGCGTCACCTGATCCGCAGGAATCGTGGCGGTGTATACGTTTGCTCCTGTATTCGTGATATGGAAAGAGATATAGGTATCGGCTCCCGGAATTCGGTAGGAAAGAACAACCCAGTCGATGTTGTCTCCCTCATCCGGATCAGTAACCTTTGCTGTAATGGGAATGGCCTGATTCTCCTGCCATTGTGTTACCGGTGTATGGATGATGACCGGAGGATTGGCCTCCGGCGGAATTCCAAGCACAGCTATCTGATGCGGGGCAGAGGCTGAACCGCTGGAAACGCATATCTGACGGGAATTGCAGCCTGTGATATAATACTCCGCAACCGCTGAACCTGCGGGAATTTCCCCTGCATAGGTATCGGCTCCGGTATTTGTCATGGAAATCTGCGTATAGGAGGCATCCGAACCAGTTCCCGGCAGACGGAAGAACAGTGCAACCTGTGTGATGCTGTCATCCGGGTCAGTAACCTGCGCTGTGAGGGGAACCGCCTGATTCTCCAGCCGCTGCGCAACCGGCGTATGGATGATGACCGGCGGATTGACATCCGGAGTTCCGGCCACAGTGTAAAGGCCGGAACCGCTGCTGTTTCCCTCCTGAACTGTCACCGTCCGATCTGTACCATCCAAAGCCGGATTGTGCGTGGTATAGCACAGGGTGTACTGCCCCCGGATGCTTTGGGCAATATCCGCATAGATATTCCCCATATCCGCAAATGTCGGCGCCTCCCTGTAATATCCGCCGGTTTCTTCGGCCAGCACCCGGAGCTGGGAGGTGAAAACGCTTTGCAGTCCAATGGTATAAATTGGTATCCCCATATTCTTTGCTTTCTGTATGACCGTGTTGACGCTGTGATGACAGTCATCATTGCTGTCTCCGTCCGTGAACACAATCACGCCTTTGGGAAAAGGCTCCTGACGGATGCTCTCAAGTCCGTTGGCAATGCCGTCATATACGGCTGTGCGGTCAATGACAGTCAACGCCTGCACAGCCTCGCTAATATCTGTAATCCCGTTAGAATTGCTGTCTTTGTCCGCTTCCGCGACAGGAATCACAATTCCGCCCTGATTGCAGCCGGAAAACGTCACCAGAGATGCCCTGTCTCCGGACTGCGCATTGTTCAGAAAATTAACCGCCGCTGTTTTCGCGTCTGTCAGACGGTTTTCCCTTTCCATGCTTCCGCTGATGTCAAACACCAGTGCAAAAGAGATGTTCGTGCTTTCGCCCCCTTCCTCAAAACAGGTGAGTGTCTGCGGTGTGGAAGCCGTCTCTTTCTCTGACTGCTCTGATAGAGCAAAATCCGCGGCTGTCAGTCCGTAAACCGGATTTCCGCTGCTGTCAGAAACTGTGGCGTGCAGAACCATGTCCGGAAATTCATCAGAAACAATGCTCACGGCAATATGGCCCCAGCTCTGCCGGAAAAGTCTTGTGTCCGGCTGTTCCTGAGATTTCAGACTTGGGACTGCCCGTCTCTCTGCTTCACTCAAACCTGTGTCTCCCGCGGCTGTCCGCAGAATTGCCGGTGACAGCAGGAGAATCATCATCCATGTAAGACAAATTTTTTTCATTTTTCCTCCCCGGTTCATAAATGTTCATAATGTTCATTTGAGATTTTGCCAATGGTTCAAAACCTGCGGTGCTTTCTGATATTGACATCGCTGCCAAAGGAAATGAATCTGCATGACGGACTTATAACCCCCTTTGCGCCCCATCGTCATGCCTGCAAAAGCCGGAAAGACGGTGAAAAGGATGACTTCCCGGTTTTTTGGGCGGACTGCGTGACATGAACTGCAACTTGCGGGAAAAGCTTATTGAAATTTTACCACAAAAACGGCTGTTTTCTCAAGGTTTCTGACCAGTTTTACGCTCACATCCCCCATCACGAATTCTTCTGATCTGGATTTTTTTCTGCGGCCAATGAGCACCATGTCAAAATTCCCCTCACTGCAGTGCCTGATGATGCCGTCTGTGATGGTCGGATGGGATTCGAGCATGAGTTCCGTTCTGATCTGATCCGGACGGAATCCCGCCCTGACCAGTTTTTCTTTTGCCTCTTCCAAAACCGCCTTCAGCCGGGCGGGTTCCTCTTTCACAAAGTTCGGGCCCATGAGTTCCTCACTGGAACTGGGTTTTCTGAAAACATGGAGCAGGGTAATCTCCAGCTCATCACGCTGAAACGGAAGTTCTGCCAGACAGTCTGTTATCACGCCTGAACTTTTGGAATCTTTCAATGCCGCAAGAATCGTCTTTTTCAATCTTCCCTCCCTTTGGATTCCCTTTTCACAGTGTATCCAGACAGCGGTTCAGATCATCGATAATCTCCTGGGTGTATTCATAATAAATATTTGTGTCCCTTGAGAAGTGCATAAGAATGTCATTGAGTGCCTTTGGGATGTACGGAAAGAATTTCCGCAGATTGACAAACCGCCATTTGTCCAGCAGGGAAAAATCGCCCGGCTCCAGCCGATCAATCAGATTCCCGTAAAATTCCCTGTCCCCGTCAATGCTGTACAGGGTGTGAAAACCTTTTCCCACCGTATAAATCAGGATATTTCCCAGTCCAAATATATCCAGACTGAAAGGATTTTCCGCGGGGACAAAATCATAGTCAAAGTCAATCCACACATATCTGCCTGTATCCCGTTCCACAATAAGATGATCATTGCGGATATCCCCGTGCCGGAATCCATTTTCATGCAGAAATTTCAGGGCTTCAAAAGCGGTGATCAGTTTGCGGAGAATCCCCGGCAGTTCAGTTTCAAAATAATGCCGGTGATCAATGCGGAAAGATTCCAGATAAACGAAAAGATTGGGACCCGGAACAATATCCAGCACCCGGATATTGTTTCCATTGGGATCTCTGAAGGATTTTCCCTGCATAAAATGGGGATGACCCTTGATGAGTTCCAGTATCTCTCCCTCTTTGTCCGGATTCCGGAAGCATCGGATCTTCACCCCGCCTATGGTGACATCAAAGGATTCAAAATAGGAGAGTTTGATAATCTTTTTTTCCCGGGATTCACAGTGAACCGCTTTTTTCACCCAGAACTTGGGGTCTTCGATACCGAAACGCCGCTCCCGCTCATGGCCTGTAACCAGATAGCGCTGCCCTCCGGCCAGAATTTCGTCGCCGCAGTCAATGGCAAAAAAATCCGATGTGTCTGTAAACAGTCTGCCTGTTGTCAATTCTATAATCCCTTCAGCATGCGCAGGGGCAGGGTTTCCATAGCGGATATCACCCTTTCCAGAAAATTTTTCAGACCGTTGTTTTCTATCACCAGTCCCATGTGCTCTGCCAGAAGGCAGAAGGAATCCAGATCCTCGGGATCCGGACGCCAGGGATCGCTGTGATAAATCCGTATCAGGCCGATGGGAGCATTCCGGTATTTGATGGGCACAGAGAGCATGGAAAAAATTCCCTCCTTTTTGGCAGCTTCCGGATACTGCACCCTGGGATCGTTCTGGAAGTCCTCGATAAACACCGGCTCGCCTGTGACAAAGGCAGTGTATTTGTCATCCACAAATATCGGCCCTTTGTCCAGGTATTCCCCGCTGATGCCATGACTGCTGACACGGAAGAGCTGGCCTTCCCGGTCATCAAAGAGCATGATGCTGCATCCCTTGACATCAAATGATCGGCACACATGCTCTGCCAAATGGACAGCAAGGGTGTGCAGATCCTCGTAACCGGAAATGGCCCGGCTCAGTGCCTTGAATTCTTTCAGGTGTATTTTTCTGGGGGAGTGATTTTGCATGGGCATTCTCCTGCATCTGATGACTTCCGGGCTGAACAGCGCAGACTTTCTGTCGGATTTCAGGACAGGATCCATCAGACAGAAACCGGTTTTTCCGCGGACAGATTTTTTCAGTGTCTGCCAGGAGTTGCGCACCTGTTTTAAAAAATTCCCCTTAAGCCCTCAGGGTTTTTCGGTCAACTGTGCAAGTCCTGTCTGCCTGAAAAATTTCCTGTCAATTTTTTCCAGGAGGTGCTTTTCAAAACCCTCCTGCAATCCGCAAACCCGCGTAACCCGGCATCCCGGAATTCTGCCGGATTACAACTGTTTTGGAAAATTATACCGGCACAGATTTCTTTTGACAAGAGAAATGCAGCGGCAATCGCAAAATTCCTGCCAACGGCAATCAGGATTGACACAGGATTTTAAAGACTGTAATTATTTGTCCGGCTGTGGTATAGACAGCATTTTGAAAGAATGCCTGTCCAAAAATTAATAATATCCTGTAAAAACAGAGTGTAAAAAGAAAAGAGAGCGTATTATGATCCGAATCAGGGAATGGTCACTGCGTCTGAAAATTGTCACTGTCGGCATTCTTCTGCCGGCTGTTCTGCTGCTTGTGCTGATGATGCGCTATGTTTCCGGCACAAGGGATAAGAATCTGGCTGCGTTTACGGACAAAGCCCGCACCGTCTGCATGGTTTCGGAATCCTTCCGGACAGAGATGGAAAAAAAATGGGAAATGGGGCTGTTTTCTCCGGAGCAGTTGAAAGAATACGGGAAAAATGGGGAAAGGGAAAAAATTCTGGCCACTGTGCCTGTGTTTTCCGCCATGTCAGGACTCAGGAGCGGCGCGGAAGAAGGCGGATATGTCTTCAAGGTTCCCCGGTTTCAGGCCCGGAATCCGATAAATCTGCCGGATGAAACAGAGGCCCGCATCCTGGAAACCATGAGCCGGAACAATCTTTCAGAATATTATGAAATTGATCCGAAAATGAATGCCGTGCGCTATTTCCGTCCTGTGCGTCTGAGCCAAAGCTGCCTGATCTGCCACGGAAATCCGTCTGATTCAGCAGCGCTGTGGGGAAATGATCAGGGAGAGGACATTACAGGCGCAAAAATGGAAAACTGGAAAAGCGGAGAAATTCACGGAGCCTTTGAGGTGATCCAGTTTCTGGATGCCGCAGACAGACAACTGAACAAATCTGTGCGCGATGCCTCTGTATTTGCTTTGTCTGGACTTTTGTTCATGGCCCTGATCTTTGCCACTCTGGTGATCCGCATGGTATCCAATTCTGTCATGATTCCTCTCCGGGAAATTGTCAGCACCATATCACAGGGTTCCGGAGAACTGCTGAAAATGGCGCACCATGTGGCTGATTCCGGCAACCGGCTTGCAGACGGTTCCATGTCTCAGGCCGCGAGCATTGAGGAAAGTGCAACAGCGCTCGAAGAAGTCAATGCCATGACACGGTCCACAGCCGGGAATATCCGGCAGACCAGTGAGGTGGCCCAGGAAGTGCTTCATTCTGTGGAAACCGCACAGGATCGGATGAAGCGCATGTCTGATGCCATTGCCGCGATCAGGGAATCTTCGGATCAGACGGTTTCCATTGTCAAAACCATAGATGAAATCGCATTTCAGACCAATCTGCTCTCCCTGAACGCGGCTGTGGAAGCTGCCAGGGCAGGGGAAAGCGGCGCAGGCTTTGCCGTGGTGGCCGAGGAGGTTCGTTCCCTTGCCCTGCGAAGCGCTGCCGCAGCCAAAGAAACCACCCGGATGATTGAGCAGTCCCGAAAGAATTCCGGCAGAGGGGTAAAGGCAGCCGGAGAGGTCAAGGAAATTCTGGATACGGTCATAGAAGGGGTGGGAAAAGTGAGCCAACTGGCCCGGGAAATTGCAGTCGCAGGCGGGGAGCAGGCCGAAGGGGTGAATCAGGTCAGCATCGGTGTGTCCCAGATTGGAAGTGTGACCGAATCCAACACCGCGGTGGCAGAAGAGGTGGCCTCGGCAGGGCGACAGCTTTCCGCACAGGCCGATGAACTCAGCCGTCTGGTGCAAAAACTTTCAGCCATAGCCGAAAAGCGGGAAAAATGAAAAACCGCGCAGGGAGAAATGTATGACACTGGAATTTCATCCGCTTTCGGTGGATCAGCGCAAAGAGTATGAAAACCGACTGAAACGCACGGATCAGAAAGCTTCGGATTACAGTTTTGTCAATCTTTGGGGATGGGCACGGGAATACGGGCTGGAATGGGCCTGGGATGCGCAGCAGGAACTGGTCTGGCTCCGGCAGAAGGAACCGGAAACGGTTTATTGGGCGCCTGTGGGGCAGTGGCAGCAGAGGAACTGGGCCGAAATTCTGGAAACCCGTTTTTCTCCGGCAACTGTGTTTGTGCGCATTCCGGAAACGCTTCTGGACATATGGAAAAGCGCGATGGGGAGACGGATTTCCCATGAACCTGCTGAGGCCCATTATGATTATGTCTATTCTGTGCCGGATTTGATTTCTCTGAAAGGGAACCGGTTTCATAAAAAGAAAAACCTGCTGAATCAGTTCATGAATCAGTATGCCTACACCTATGTGTCTTTGGGCCCGGAGCGGGTGCGGGAGGCTTTGGCCATGCAGGAGGCATGGTGTGTCTGGCGGGACTGTGAATCCGTGGAAATCCTGGCAGCGGAAAACCGTGTCATTTCCCGTGTGCTGGAAAACTGGGACAGGTTTGAAAATCTCTCCGGCGGTGCGATTTACTGTGAGGGAAAAATGGCTGCCTTTACGGTGGGAGAGGAACTGAATCCGGAAACCCTGCTGATTCATTTTGAAAAAGCGCTGCCGGATTACAAGGGAATCTATCAGGCCATCAACCGGATGTTTCTGCAGGCCCATGATCGGTTTCTGTTTGTCAACCGGGAGCCGGACATGGGGGAACCGGGACTGCGCAAAGCCAAGCAGTCCTACAATCCGGTCGGATTTGTCCGGAAATACCGGGTGAATTTCCTGAAATAGACCGGATCATCCGCTCCGGTTTCTTCCGGCAATGCTTTTTTCCGCGGTTTCCACCCACTGCATCAGTCTGCGGACTTTGCCGATGCAGCGGGCATCCATGGGAATTGTCAGAAAACGTGCCTCTTCCTGGCGAATCTGCCGCAACATGCGGAGATCCTGTTTTTCTCCGATGCGATCCATTCCCCGGATCACCACAGTCAGGTGCTGCATGACCGATTCCATCCGCTCCCGAATCTTCATTGACAGATACAGATCCGCTTCCGGATCGCCGTAACGGACAGCCGCATTCCGCAAGACACGGCACGCGGTTTCGCCGCCCACCAGAATCAGAAAAATATGCAGTTCCCTTTCCAGTGCAAAAAGGAAACGGATGCTCATCCCCCCCTGTGCATCCTCTGCTGCGGCTTTCACCAGTTCCCGGTTGATGCTTCTGATTTTGCGGAAAATATCTCCCTGCCGGGATGCCACAGTTTCTGCTGCCGCCTTTACAGCCTCCGGATTCAGGCCGTTTTTGGCCTGCAGCACCTCTTCGGGTGTCATTTCAATGTCTGAATTCATTTCCCTGTAATATTCCCGGATCAGGAGATTGGCAAGCATCAGCGCGTTCCGGTCAGAAAAACTGACCGTATCCGCTTTGTCCAGAACATCAGTCAGCAGCATTTTCAGCGCAATACCGGGCTGGCGCATCCGGGCAATGAGCAGTTGCAGGGAATTGAGAAAGGCCACCCGGTCATTGCGTAACGGCGTTTCTTTGAGATAGTGCCACAAAAATCTGAAAATCTTTTTTTCATATCTGGCAAAGGCCGGAATATGACTTTCAAAGACCGAACGGATAAAACGGCCCTCTTTGCTGAAACAGGTTTTCAGCAACGTGACAAGAAACTTTGCATCCGTGGCAGACACGCCGAAATCACGGGCAAGTACCTCATAATCCTGCACATCAAAGTCAATGCCTTTGCCTGCAATATTTTTCACCTTCCGGTTCGCGATGGAACGGCCTTTGTGAAAAGTGAGAATCTCCCGCAGTTTTTCATTGATATTCCCGACTGCCACCGGTTCGGAATGGGCCGCGGAACGGATTTTGAGCATGTTTTTCTGAATGATGATGTCGTCAAAGACCTCATCCCGGAGTTCTTCAAACCGCTCGCTGAGACCGCGCAGAACTTCATTTTCAACCTCCGGCTGTCCGGTCTGATTCTCCACCCCGGTCAGAAAATCTGTGGCCGTCTGCAGACGCTTTCCCAGATGACCCGCACTGATTTCTTTGTAGTCATTGCCATAAACTGTCTGGAGAAGCTGCACCGCATTCTGCGGAGCGGATTTGAACAGATCCGCTGCGGCCCGTGAAACCTGTGCCTGCTCCGGACGGATGAGGATCTGCCTGTCATCAAGACACAGCCATTTGAGGTTGTTCACCTCCACCGGCGGCAGGATAAGCCGGTCTTTCAGATTTCCGGCATGGAGGATGGCTTCATATGCACTGATGTAAGGATTCGCTTTTTTGGATTCTTCCGCGGCTTTCATCCAGGATGCACTTTTGCGCACCAGCATCTGCATGGTCACAGGTTTGATATTGTTCATCCAGGCCAGCAGCGTCAGATTGACATCCCCCGCGCCTTTTTCATCGCAGATTATTGGCAGCAGGGTTTTTTGCCCTTTTTTGTCAAACACAATGGGAGAACCGGTCTGCAGCGCGCGCCTGAAACGGGAAACGATATTCAGACAGTCCCTGAGATGTTCCGACTGCTGCGGCGAAAATCCCTCCCCGTTTTGGGGAAGTTTTACGCAAAGATTGCTGATGCCGTGTTCTGAAAGGGTCTGAAAAGCCTTTCCCAGACGCGCGGGAAGATGGGATTTGTCGGTTCCCATGCGGCTTTTGAGAACAGCCGCTGCAGCCGCATCCGCAGTAAATTTTCCAAAATCAATCACATAATCATGCTCAGCACTCACTGCTGTCCCTGTGGGATAACCCCGGTAACGGATCATAAACCGTCCGTCATGGCCCGGTGTTGCGGCCAGTTTTTCCAGTAAGCGCAGAATATCCCCAAAACTGTCTTTGCGGTTTCTGATTCCTTCGGAAAAACGGTCATCCAGAAACCACGCACTGATGAAATGTGCGGTTTCCATCATATCCAGACGCAGCGCATCTGATTCTTTGTCTCCTGAAAGAAGTCTTTGCTCCACACTGCCCTGATATTCCGTATGGATGCCTTCCAGTTGCTCATACAGACTCAGCGCATCCTCATCCAGCATGATTTGATTGGCAGATGCAGACATGGTTCCCTCCCTGATTTTGACTTTGTCATTTTTTTGATCGGAATATCCGAGTCAGTCTATTATTCTTCAGGAAGAGACAGAAAACAATGGGGAGAAAAAGGTAAAGACAGGGAAGGGATTTCCTGATTTTCAGTTGTCAGGGAGCAGTTATCAGTTATCAGGGAACAGTTATCAGTTGTTTGCAGTATGTGTCCTGACAGTTGACAACTGTTTACTGTTCCCTGATAACTGATAACTGACAACTGTCACTGCCCCAGTTCAGCCCCTGGCACTGTGACGGTAATGACATTCACGCCGATCAGACCGCCGTTGAGAAGGATCCGCCGGGGTTCCCGGTCACGAATCACAAGCATTTCCACTGTCTCGGCAGGTTCTTTCTTTTTGACCGCAGCCACCAGTTCCTGTGCGCTTCGGATTCGGACGCCGTCATATTCAAGGATCAGATCATTTTCCTTCAAATCCAGATGTTCAGCCTGGGTTCCCTCATTCACCCGGATGATCCGGACCACACGCTCATTTGCCACAGGAAACTGTCCGCTTTCGGCAGGAACCGGAGGCCGCAGCACAGGCACATCGCTTTTGGATTTGGGCACTACGGAGACCCGTTTCAGTTTCGTCCGCTTATACTCAAACGCATAACTGCTCACATCCAGATAACGCAGCAGCCGCTTCAGTGCCTTTTCCAGCGGTTCTGCCTGTGCGGAGAAATTCACGGTGTCTTCTTTTCTGTCCTCCAGCCCCACAAATTCCACACCGGCCTGCATTTTGATTTCCTCCAGGATTTTGCCCAGAGGCAGTCCCGCGGCTTCCAGTGTCAGACGGTCTCCTTTCACAAGAACCGGGCCGGAAGCATCTTTTGCGCTCCGGACATCGGGCGAAAGAAAAAGAACAAATACTGTCATTCCGAATATGAGCAATTTGTGTTTCATATCTTTCCTGCCTTCCGTTCTCCACTCCGAACCCTGCGCACCTTCAGGCCGGGGCAGTTTGTTTGCCTGTTGATTTTTTATGAAATATCCGGTATCAGAAGCACAGGGAATATGCTTCGGTGTCTGATAAGTAAAGTTCCATAAATTTTCGGGTGTGAAGTTTTCAGAAAAACCGGATTTTTCCGGAAAAATCCGGTTTTTTTATACCTGAAAACTTTCGCTTGCGTACTTATCTCTGTATTTATAACACTCAGAAGCAATTGGCAATTAAAACTTCACACAGGGCAGAAAGAGAGGTTGGCAGATGAACATACCCAATATGCTGGCAGGAACCATACTTCTGGTTATGGGCCGTAGGCTTTTCTGGCTGTTTGTGGGCTGTGTGGGATTTGCGCTGGCCTATGCGTATGCGGAAAGGTTTCTGGCAGCACAGCCGGATTATGCGGTTATGGCGATCTCGATTCTCTGCGGGGTCGCGGGTGCGCTTCTTGCGGTTTTCTTTCAGGAAATTGCAGTGGGAATCTCCGGATTCATGGCCGGGGTGTATGTCACCCTGTATCTGCTTGCCGAGGCCGGGTTCGCTTCTTACCAGTTTGTCTGGCTCATCAGTCTTTGCGGCGGAATCATCGGCAGCATTTTCCTGATATTTGTTTTTGACTGGGCTTTGATTTTGCTGTCCTCCATGACAGGGGCTTCCCTGATTGTCCAGTCCGGTGTGCTGAAATATCTTCCTTTTCCCCCGGTTCCCCATCTGCCTGCCATTGTTTTTCTGGCACTGGTGATTCTGGGATGCGCGGTGCAGACAAAATTTCTCAATCCTCAGCCC
>CAZDIU010000136.1:0-13305 GCA_964505535.1 uncultured Desulfobacterales bacterium
TATAATAATATAAAATAGTTATATTTAAATCAGTTCGTGCAGACCGACTACCCAGGATTGATTGTAAATCTTTTCCGTCAGACTTTTTTTCGGAAGATGTGTTTCCGGTCTGCGGTCAGACTTATCCAAAAAGAAATGTGTATATAGCAATGTTAAATATTATCAATATGTTGCATAATAATCACAGATAATTTGCATTGTTTATACATTTAATTTCAGAAGATTATATTATTCGTTGAGAAACTTTAGTAAATAAGGTATTGTCGGGGCATCTATCGGAAAATATCTTTCAGGATTAATGTAAAAAAGAGCTTCCGTTATTTTTGTTCTTCCGATACTGTGTATCTTCAAAATATCTTCAAACTGTTCATCAGAAACAGTATCCTCCAAAGCACTAAAAAATAACTTCCATAACCTATTTATCTCATTGTTAATTCTGTCTGATTTATAAGGAAACAGCCATACTTTCTGAGCATTTGCTGACGGAATTCCATTTGCATCTGTGGGTATCTGCTTTATACGGAGTTCCTGAGCAATCTGCTGAAGGTATGTTAGCCTTTTTTGCTCGCCGTATTTGTAAATATAACAGAAAAAAGTAAAAGGGTCTATTTCATCCAGTTCGACAGTATTGCCATTTGCATCTTGATCATTGAATATGGTAATACCGACTTTTTTCAGCAGGGCAATCAACTGTTTCTGATTGTTTTTATTTTTAGCTAAGAATTTTACCAATTCTTTATGCGTTTCAACCCACGAATATTTTACTGTTTCTTCTCTCATTCCTGTTTATGCCCCCTGGATTCCTGTTTTATCTTCGTAATTGTATCATTATATCATTTCAACAGGTTTCGGCCATCAGATCCAAATCAACCGGTGCAGACCATGATAACGTCACAAGAATCTGTTTGTCCGGGATATGTGCTTTTTCTTCATCCTTTTTCAGCGTAACATGGGAATCTGTCATGTTTTTTTCTCCTGTACTGTCTGAATACATTTGCAAAATCCGTGTGCTGTTTCTCTGAAACCTGTCTTTTAAAAGATTATGCCAAAAATCAGGCAAAAAGAAAAGATTTTTTGTTAAACAGATTCCAGGGGGAATTTTTTCCGGTTTTCCGGAATAGTTTGCAAATTGAAAAATCAGCAAAAACATTTCTGCTGAAATAGCCTGTGGATATGCCGTTATCTGTTGCAAGGTTGGCGATGAAGCACAGGCAGACAGACGCATCCCATTTCCCATAATCATCTGGCGCTCAGGGGATTATCCGGTCTGTGTTCAGGCTCTTTTTCAAAAGTCATTGCCGGGAATGCCGAAAACATGGTAAAGAGAATAAGAGTTCTAAATACAGGGAAATGAAGGATTGGGAGGTGTCAGGTGTTCGGTGTTCAGTGTCAGGTGTCAGGTGTCAGGTGTTCGGTGTCAGGTGTCAGAAAGAGGATGCCGGTTTTTTTGGGGATGTTGCTGATTTTTGCAATGCTTTTTTCCGCTGAGGTCCGGGCAAAGACGATAACAGATCTTTCAGGACGTGAAATAGCCGTGGAAAAGCCTTTTGTGCGCATTATCTCCCTGTACGGTGCGCATACGGAAAACCTTTTTTCTTTGGGACTGGACAAAGAAATTATCGGCGTGTCTGCCAATGAATCCTTTCCGCCTGAAGCCCTGACGCGGCCGGTTTTCAGTTATCACGATGATGCGGAAAAATTCATGGCCGCAAAGCCGGATTTGGTGCTGACGCGTCCCATGATTGACCGGGCATACAAACCTTTTGTGGAAAAACTGGAGCAGGCCGGGATCACTGTTATTTCCCTGCAGCCGGTGGGAGCGGAGGATATGTACGCTTACTGGCGGGATTTGGGTATCCTTGCAGGCCGGGAGGCTGCCTCGGAAGAAATGATTGCCCGGTTTCAGAAAGCAGTGCAGGAAGCAGAACAACGGGTCAGAAACATTGTGCCGGAAAAGCGCAGACGTGTGTATTTTGAGGCCATTCACAGCAAGATGAAGACCTTTTCAAAAGATTCCATGTCCATGTTTGTGCTGCGGACAGCGGGCGGCATCAATATTGCGGAAGATGCCAGCCAGATGCGCCAGACCAATATCGCTGCATACGGGAAAGAGCGGATTCTTGCCAAAGCCGGGGAAATTGACGTGTTTCTGGCCCAGCAGGGAACCATGAACCCGGTGTCAGTGGAAATCATTGTCAATGAACCCGGTTTTCAGGCCATCAAAGCTGTGAAAAATGGAGAAGTGCATCTCATTGACGAACTGCTGGTATCCCGGCCCACGCTGCGTCTCATTGACGGTATCCGGCAGATCAGCCAAATTTTGTATCCGGCGAACTGAATTGCCGTCATTGTGATAAATAACTGATATTATAACGAATTGCTGTTGCTTTTATATATTTTATCCCTCGTTCCCACGCTCTGCGTGGGAACGCTTCGGCAGGATCATGCCGGGATAATCAGTGCGCAGAGCGTACAGTCTGCATTCCCACGCAGAGCGTGGGAATGAGATTAAGACTCCCCGCCCTTGAGGGAGGGGCAGGGGGAGGGTGAAAACTGATTGTAATTGCAGGCTGTTATTTTTACCCCTCCCCTGACCCCCCCCACAGGGGGAGGGGAATTTTTTGCTTAAGGCAACAGCATTGATTATAAACCCTGAGGGTTTTGAAAACCCTCAGGGTTTTATGAACTGTCACTTATAAGCTCTGAACTGGAAGTTTTCGGGTATTTCAAAAACCGGATTTTTCGGAAAAATCCGGTTTTTCCGAAAATGCCATACCCGAAAATTTATGCTGACTCATTTAAAGCAAAGCCAGTTTTGATTTCAGTGTTTAACCGCAAAGGGCACAAAGATGGCACAGGGTATAGAAAGAAAACTGAAAATGCTGCATTCTTACAAAACGGACAATTTTTCATTCCCATTGTGACCTTTGCGGTTAAAAAATTCCGAAAATGGAAAATCTCAGGAAACAACTGCTATGGAAATCGTGACCACCCACAAAAACACAGATTTTGATGCCCTGGCTTCCGTGATTGCAGCCACTCTTCTCTATCCAAAGGCTGTTCCGGTGCTTCCCAGAAACATCAATCCCAATGTGAAGGCATTTCTCAGCATTCACAAAAAAGTTTTCAGCTTTATGGATTCTGATGAATTTGATCCGAAAAACGTAAAACGGCTGATTGTGGTGGACGTAAACAAATGGGATCGGCTGGAAGGAATGAAGAAACTGAAAAACAGGGAGGAAATGGAGGTCCTTCTCTGGGATCACCATCCGGACAAGGGAGACATCAGTGCCAATCAGAGTTGTCAGGAATCCATGGGAGCGAACATCACTCTGATGGTAAGGCAGTTGAAAAATGAAAAGATTGGGCTGACACCGGTGCAGGCAACCCTGTTTCTGGCCGGACTTCATGAAGACACAGGCAATCTCATGTTTCCCTCCACCCGGCCCGAAGATGCCATGGCCGCTGCCTGGCTGCTGGAAAACGGCGCGGATTTGAATGTGCTGACCTCCTGGCTGCGACCCGTATATGGCGAAAAGCAGAAGAATATTCTGTTTGAAATGCTCCGTTCGGAAAAAATAAAACGGATCAGGGGCTACAGTGTCAGTTTTCACAAGCTCGACATTGAAGGCCATGTGGGAAGTCTTTCCCTTGTGGTGAACATGTGCAGGGAAATCCTGAATGCAGATGCGGTGTTCGGCATTTTCACCGGAGAAAAAAAGGGAAAGGCCATAGTCATTGGCCGCAGCAGGGCGGACGGGCTGGATATTGGCGCGATTATGCGCAGTCTGGGGGGCGGAGGCCATCCGGGCGCGGGTTCCGCGATGCTGAATTTTGTCAATCCGGACACGGTTGAGGAAATGATTGCAGAGTTGATAGAAGGCAATCAGCAGGCATCGGTCAGGATCAGCGATCTGATGTCCTTTCCCGTGGTTACGGTCACTCCGGACACCAGCATGAAAGAAACCGGGATGCTGCTGAGGGAAAAGGGATGCACCGGTTTTCCGGTGACGGAAAACGGAAAGATTGCAGGCATCATCTCCCGCCGGGATTTCCGGAAGATCAAAAAGAAATCAGGGGAAAATGCTCCGGTCAGGGCGTTTATGAGTCCCAAAGCGGTGACAGTGGAACCCAACCGCAGTCCCATGCAGGCTGCGCAGTTGATGGTGCGCCATGACATTGGCCGTCTGCCGGTGGTGGATGAGGCGGGAAATCTCATCGGCATTGTCACCCGTTCAGATGTGATGATGTATCTCTATGACATGCTGCCGGACTGAAATGACTGATTCCCTTCCGCTCATCCTCTTCAAAGACATTGCCGTGCGTCTGGGGGAGAAGCTGATTCTGTCCCATACAGACTGGGAAATCCGCAGCGATCAGCATTGGGCGGTTCTTGGCCCCAACGGCGCAGGCAAATCCTCCCTTGTGCGTGCGCTGGCCGGAGATCTGCCCATTGTGCGCGGCACTGTGCGCAGATATTGCAGTGAATCAGAAAAACCCGCGTATGTTTCCTTTGAACTGCAGCGCAAACTCATTGCCAAAGAGGAGGAACTGGATCATGCCCGGCATTTCAGCGGGAATCCTGACAGTCTGACCACAGCCCGGCAGATCATTGCTCCTTTTGATTCTCAATCCGCGGAGATTGAACACATTGCATTGCAACTGAACATACAGGATTTGCTGGATCGGGGCATCCGTTTTCTTTCCACAGGTCAGATGCGCAAAGTGCTGATTGCCCGCGCGCTGATTCGTTCTCCCCGTTTGCTGATTCTGGATGAACCCTTTGACGGTCTGGATACGGAAAACCGGAAGGATTTGACCCGCATCATCCGCGACCTGATGAAAGCAGCCAGCACGCAGATAATTTTGGTAAGCCACAGGGAAGAGGAAATTGTGCCGGAGATTTCCCATTTGCTGTATGTGGAGGACTGCCGGGTCATCAGACAGGGGCCGCGTTCGGAAATCCCCGCGAATCCTTTTTTATTTCAGCGTGAGAAAACATCTGTTTCCCTGCCTGCATTTTCCGAACCCCAACGAAGCCCCAAAACAGATGTTCCTGTGATTGAAATGAAAAATGTCACTGTGCATTACGGTGAGAGTGTGGTTTTCCGCAATCTCAACTGGACGGTGCAAAAAGGGGAAAACTGGGCGGTTCTGGGCCCCAACGGAGCAGGAAAAACCACGCTGCTGCGCCTGATTTCCGGAGATCATCCCCAGGCCTATGCCAATGAAATCCGGCTGTTCGGCAAACTTCGGGGAAGCGGGGAAAGCATTTGGGAAATCAAAGAGCATATCGGGCTGGTATCCTCGGAATTTCAGATACATTACCGCAAATCTGTCACTGCTTTGGATGCTGTGATTTCCGGTTTTTTTGATTCAGTCGGACTGTACCGCAAATCTGCTTCATGGCAGAGAAAGACTGCATTGCAGTGGATACGTTATCTGGGAATGGAACACAAAGCAGAACAGCGGTTTGACCGGCTTTCCTGCGGAGAACAGCGCATGGTGCTGCTGGCCCGTTCGCTGGTCAAATCCCCTGATTTGCTGATTCTGGATGAACCCTGTCAGGGATTGGATACGGCCAACCGGCAGGGGATTCTGGATTTGATTGATCATATCGGTCATCACACTGACACGCAGATTCTGTATGTGAGTCATCATCCGCAAGAAATGCCTTCCTGCATCCACAGGATTCTGGATTTGAAAGATTTTCGGTGAGAATAGTCTGCTTCCGGATATTGGCCGTGTGGCAAATCGGCTGATACGGGCAAAAAAAGATTCTCTCCCTTTGAAGGCAGGACGGGGGAGAGTGAGAACAGTCCCCCGCCAAGTGCCAAACTTTCCGTTTGGCACTCCTTAGGGCTTGTAAAAAATAACCTGTACAATTTTCCTGTCCGGAAATCCTGAGGGTTTTGAAAAAACCTCAGGGTTTATAACAGGTTATTTTGATACAGACCCTTATCCCCGATTATGTTGTCGTGTTCCGGTCAGATAGGCTTTGCGGATGGTTCCGGAAATCACAGGCAGATTTTGCACATCCGGCGGTGTGAATCCGAAAACGATTTGCAGAAAACTCATGACAATGCGGAAGGTGGCTCCCCACAGCCTTTCTTTTTCCCCGTCACAGTCATACAGAAAACAGGGAAAATCCTGTGTCTTGCGATGAATTTTTTCTTCCACACGGGCTGAATACTGCACCCGGTACAGTGCATAATGACTGGGATTCAGCAGACTGCTCAGAGGAATATACACCATTTTTTCCACTTCCCAGTTGGGAGAAAAATGCTTCTGCCCGGAAACCCAGGCAGCCAGAGGATAGATGATCCGCCGGAACATGACAAGCCGCGCGGGAGGAAGCAGTCCCAGAAACCGGACGCGGAAAGGATTCAGGCGCATTTCCTCAAATCCTTCCCGCAATCCTGCTGCAAACAGATGGGCAATGCTGCGCGCTGCCCGCGGCTGCTTTCTTTTCATTGCAGCCCAGTACGGCCACTGCCGCATGGGAAATCCGGGCAGCGTGACCAGCCCGGCCAGCACATCATCCAGCACAGGCGACAGCCCTCCGCCCGGACAGCAGAGATCGCCCGGCTGGCGCACTTTTGCGGATCGTTTGTTCAGGATCAGGCAGATTTCAGATTTTTTCCCGCACTGGTGGCCGAGCAGAAACAGCACAGCAGAAGCATCCGGCATCACAGATGAATCAGGAAAATCCTCCGTTTTCAGATGCACAGATCGGAAAATCACATCTGTAACCTTTTTTCTGAATTCATCAGGATTTTCCCTGAGCAGTCCTGTGTTTTCCATTCTATTTCAGTCCTGTTTTCTGCGCATGTTTCCGGATATGGCCGATGATGTCCTCCAGCACCACATTCACACTGAACACATTGACCTTGTAGAAAGCCGGATCTGCTTTGTCCGGATTGTCAAAGCCGGGGGTGTGGTTGACTTCCACAAAATAGTATTTGCCATTGTTTTTGATAATATCCAGCCCGCAGAGATCCCGTTTGAACACCCGTGCCGCCCTTTCGGATTCCTCCCGGATAAACGGCTCTATGGTGCTCAGATCAATGGTTTCCTCCCGTGCGCCCAGGCAACTGTTGTTGCGGAATTCCTCTTTCTCATTGTGCCAGCGCTGCT
Source organism: uncultured Desulfobacterales bacterium (assembly GCA_964505535.1). Taxonomy (GTDB): domain Bacteria; phylum Desulfobacterota; class Desulfobacteria; order Desulfobacterales; family Desulfococcaceae; genus JAABRU01. Next base: position 7,138 of record CAZDIU010000136.1, read on the forward strand.
CCACCCGGCGCAGCCTGTAATCGGAAATCACATACCGGTATTCCACGTCATTGGGAATGAATTCCTGCAAAATGAAAAAGGTTCTTTCTTCCGCAAAATACCGGTCAAACGCAGCACGGTTTTTCAGCAGAGAAACCCCGTCTCCCCGGCTTCCGTATGCTTTTTCCTTGAGCACGATGGGAAAGCCCAGTTCTCTGAGAATCCAGTCCTGATCCACTGTCTTGGAGTTGGTAATCAGAAAGGTTTTGGGCAGTTGAAAATTTTCCGCAGAAAGAATGATTTTGTCGGAAAACTTGTTGATGGAAACCATGTCCCCAAGTTCCTCATCAAAAAACATGATTCCCTTTTTTTTCAGCAGATAGGCCAGACCGTTCATAAAGGGCATCATGTCATACATCATGTCCGAACGCTCGCCCCGTGTGCGGAACCAGACAAAGGCCAGACTTTCATCAATGGCCATTTCCTTTCCATTGACAAAAAACCGGCGATCTCCGGAGGAATCCAGAAAAAAATACACATCTTTGTACAAAGCGATGTGAACATTCACTTCCTCTTTTCCCAGTATTTTCCGAAAATAATCCGGCTCCCATTCCCTTTCGGAAATTTCAAAACTCGGATCAGCAAACAGTATCAGCACATTTCTTTTCATATCGTTCACTCTTTCCACGCTAGGATAATATCGTTTTTCAAAGTGTAGTGCCTGAGCGCATCGGCAATGTCCGGGGAAATGCCGGAAATCAGCGCACTCCCGGAATCCACCTGCTCCCGTGTCAGAACAAACTGTGAATACACTTTTGTCTGCAAAGGATAAATCCTGTTTTCCCCGGTGTTCATGTTCCGGATGTGCTCCACCACCTGCCGGGTCATGTCTGTGTTGGGATTGATGATCCTCACATTCCGGAATCCGGCTTTGTTCAGCACTTCAACATACTGAGACTGAACAAAACCGAAATGGGTGCATCCCAGATACACATAAACCATTGTCTCTTCTGAGGGAATCCGATCAAATGCCTTTGACAGGGTTTGCTCTGTGACAGCAAAGGTTTTTGCACTTTCCGGCTCGGTTTCAATGAGCAGGGGATAATTGGCTTCCGGGGGAAAAGCCAGCGGAATGATTCGTTCATTGGGGAAAATTCCTTTTTCCACCAGTCCCATGCGGTGCATATCACTGGAAATTGTGGGCTGTGTGGCCAGAATGATGATGCACGCGTCCTTTTCCCTTTCCATGCGGCTGCATTCTGCAAGGCCGGCATCAATGATGCTGAAAATCTTGTTTCCATGCTTTTGATAAAAATCCGTTTCCCGGACAATGACAGACAGGGTATTGCAGACAACGGCAATCCTTTCCGGCTGAAAATGCTGCATCACTCCGGTGAGAAAATTGTTGAAAACCTTTACTCTGGTTTCTGTGTCCGGCATCAGGCTGTAGCCTTTCCAGGGATAGCCGTAACAGTTTTTGGGCAGGGCTTCCACAAAAAACAGGTTGAGGGGAAAGGAAAACCGTTCCTCTTTCAGGGCTTCGTATGCTCCGGCCAGAACACTTAATCCGCCAAACCCGGAATCGGTAATGATGAAGGTCTTCTGATTCTCTTTCATAATTTTCTGCAAAAATCTTTTCCAAAATTCCTGATGAGTGATATAGTCTGAAAATTGCGGATAAATCCGCAGACCGTTTATGCGGACTTACTTTTTTATGCGGTTTTTCAGTCAGCCTTGCAAATTTTCAGAATAGCAGACTGCACAGCGAATAGCAAGAAAATAAAAGCAAAGGAAGGCAATTGCACAAATGACAATCCGATTCAGCACAGAGATAAACAGAAATGACTGGGAATATGTTCTGGAACATGCGGGAACTGCAAATATTTTTCATACAGCACAGTATTTTGACATTCAGCAGGCTGACGGCCATGATGTGGTCACAGCCTGCGCGTATGACGGGGATATGCCGATTGCACTCATTGCCGGAACTGTCACCAACACCGGTTATCACAAAGGACTCATTGAAATTGGAACCAAAAGCGGCGGCTGGCCGGTCATGATTGACAGTTATGAAGAAAAAGAAAACGCGGAACAGATCAAAAATGATGTGATCGAATATTTTTATGACAGCTTTCTGAGGGGAAAACGCTTTTTCTTTTATCCCTGTTTCCGCATGAAAAGCAGTCTGTTTGAAAATCCGGAACTGGATTGCAGAAAACAGTATGATTATACTGTGCTGCTGGATTTGTCTCAGGGGGGCGATGCTTTGTGGGCCGGGCTTAACCAGAAGTGCCGCAATGTCATCCGCTACGCGCAGCGCAAAGAGGTGACAGCACGGATTGCCACCGAAGAAAAATATCTCGAGCAGTTTTACGCATTTTACAAAAGCCTGAGAGAAAGCCTGAAAACCGGTTATATGTCTTATGCGGAAATTCAGCGGCGCTTCCATGCACTGACCCAAAAGGGCCTGGCTGATCTGTGGGTGGCCTTTTCCGGAGAAAAACCGCTGGCCTATGCCTTTATCTGGAAATACCGGTCTTATGTGAATTTTGTTTACGGATCATCCGACCCGGAAACCCTGTCGCTCAAGCCGAACAACCTGCTCCAATGGGAACTGATTTCCCATTATCAGGCACAGGGATACCGCACCTACAACATGTGGGGGATCAGAAACATGAATTTTGAGGAAAACTCCCCGGTTATTGACAACGGGAAAATCGAGGGATACGGAAAATTCAAACTGTCCTTCGGATCGGAACTGAAAGAAATTGTAAGATATTTCAGAATATAAGGTGTAAAGTGTCAAGTTTCAGGTGTTCGGTGGTCAGTCACACCTGACACCCTGACACTTGACACCTGAACCTTATCTCTTTTTTCTTTTCCTCATTGACAAATCCGATTCTCATCCCTAAATTGACAGAAAAAAAGTTTCAGAAGAATCTGAAACGCATCATCAGCGAAGGAGGAAATACCCATGCTTGAAGTTACCCAGGCTGCCACGCAGCAGCTTAATGATTATTTTCAGGGCAGAAAGATCGAACCCATCCGCATTTTTCTCAATGAGGGCGGATGAGGGGGGCCGTCTCTGGCTATGGCTCTGGATGAGCCGAGAGATAACGATGACACTTACAAAATTGAAGGATTGACCTATCTGGTGAACAAAGACTTCATGGAAAAGGTAAAACCCATCAAAGTGGATTTTCAGGATATCGGATTCAAACTGAGCTGCGGTGTAACCTTTGGCGGCGGCGGTTGCTCCGGCTGCGGTTCAAACAGCAACTGCGGATAATTCTCATTCCAAAATAAGAAGGGCTGCGCATTTTTGTGCGGCCTTTTTTATTCTTCTCAGATAGAAGTTACGCAGTTGTTTTTTCAACTATCTGATTTTTAAAGAACCAATTTTGTGCAGCGCAACATTCACTTCCATAAAAATCAGCATGTTAAAATTCAACTGCGTAACTCATATCAGATTTGCGAAATTTTTTCTGACTGACCGTGAAATTCAAAGACGATCCCTGGCTCACCGATTATATCAATGCTGTTCATTTTGCCATCCGGTACATTGAGATCCAGACCCGCGACCGATATGCCCTGTACCGGCTGAAACAGGAAACCGATGCCCTGATTCAGGAGGCAATTCTGGGCAATATCCCCATGGAAATTATGACCATGCAGCGTCTGGCCCGCCGAATCCGGCGCGCAGAGCATAATCTGCTCCATCCTGCCATTTCTGCTGCGGGGCAGTCATCTGATCCCCCTGTTTTTCTGAAATCCTTTTCCGGCAACACGGCCGGACTGATTTCAGATTTCCGTTTCATCTGTCAGGGACTGACAGAATTCACCCGCAAAGAGATCACCGCAGAATGCGAGCTGTATTTTTCAAAAATCTACCCGAATATCATGAACATGGCGGAAACGGTGGCAGAACTCATCCGGCTGGACACAGAGGCCGGACTGCTGGAGGAAATTGGGCCGGAAGTGTTCCGGCATTCTGCAAAAAATCAAGTATGAAAGCAGACAGCGGTCTGACCGGTGCTGATGCCAGTCAGTTTCATGAAACTGCGGAACTGATTCCGGCTTTTCCGCACAGGATGAAAGCGGGAAGGATAAACAGAGAATCATCACGAATACGGCAAAGATTACCGGAATTTTTGACATATTGCCGTCTGACAGTTTCATGGTGCATCTCCTTACTGTTCCGCGATCTGGCGCGTTCTGCTTCGCTTCACCGCCCTGTACCTGCTCAACCATCCGGAAACCCTGTCCGTTTCTGTCATTTCTGTTTTTTCATATCATCCGCGTATACTTTGATCAAGAGGCATTGCATAGTGATATCCGGAATAAAATCCCGGTCCGGACGGAACAATCCGGTTTCAGAGCATTTTCTCTTGACAAATATCGGAGTGGAGAATAATGATCTTACCTTTCGATAGTTTTTTGACATACTTTCTATTTTTATAACAGAACCATCTGTTTTGTATGGACAATAGAACTCTGATCTGCCATTATCATCATAAAATACGAATGCGGGAGGCAGATGATACAAAGAATTGAACGGGTTGATGAAATACCGCTGATGCTGAATTGGCTGATGCAGATGGGAGTTCATGAAGTTACAGACAGTATCTATAAACCTCACACGAATTGGGACGGTCTGACATACGGAAAGTTGGCAGCACTTTTTGTGACTTATGTTGTTCATCTTACTACCGGACAAAAAATGGTTCTTTGGGAGTTTGCGTGGTAAAATTTATCCGGTTATGCAAAACGGGAATAACCTTTCAGATCAATAAATATTCTCTGAAAAAGATGCCGGACATTCAGAATACCGTAACAACGACGTTTTATCACCTTTATTTTATTATTCAAACCTTCCACAAACCCGCTCGTCTTTCTTTCAATGAAATAATTTGTTATTTCATCTTCATATTTATCAAGTGTTTTATTAAATTTTTCAAAACATTTCAGACCGTAAGTTTCAGTAAGCTCTTTCCATGCTCTGATTTCTGCTGCCGCATGTTTTTTTGAGATTTTTCTGTCAAATATCCAGGTCAGATCTTCAGTAAAATCATAAGCTGTTTCCAATAGTTCCGAATGGTTAAAAACGGTTCTCAGAATTTCTCTCTCCCGCAGTGTCAGGTCGGCATCCTTTTTACGGAATGCCCACACGGCACCTTTCATTTTTTCATATTCTTCTTCCGGCAGTTCTTTTTTCAGTCTTTTCATCTCCTTCTTCCGCAGATCATCAAGGCATTTCCGGTACAGTTTTGCAACGTGAAACCGGTCGGCTGTGATTATCAGATCTTTTCCGAAAGACTCTTTGGCCGCATTTATATAACCGTCGTACAGATCCGTACAGACAGTCCTGACCGTTTTTTTCAGTTTTTCAGGTATGTTTTTAAAATAATTCTTCACGGTTTCCTTTTCACGTCCTCTGAGAACGGACAGTATTTCCGTTCCCTCTGCCGGCAGAGAACTTATAACGGTAACAAAATCCCCGTGTCCCTTTTTCAGAGAGATTTCGTCAATGCCCACTGTTTCTATAGTACGGATTCCGTCCCAATTTACATTGTTGCCGATGCAACGGTCAATAATCCCTTCAACCGCATCATATCCGATATCCTCTCTGATACTCACATCCGCCACGGTACTGCCGACAAGAGAAACAAGGATATGTTTTTCGTAAGACCGTGTATTCGGACTTTTCTGAGAATACCACGGCAGTGACTGTGTCACAACCGGTTTTCCTGCGCAGTGTGCACACTGATATCTTTTCGGACGGATAATTATGAATGACCTGTGACCGAAAACGGGTAAATGACGGAGATATATTTCTCTGCCGTAACCGTACGGTTTTGCGGCCTGTCTTCCGCATTCACGGCACTGAGCACCTTCGGAAAGGGATGAAACCCTGATGAGTATGTCTCCGAATTCATTTTCTTCCGTTCCGTCAATTCTGATATTCCCGATACCCGGTGAAACTTCAACAGATGCATTCATTATTCCGATTCCTTTGCATGATTAGTGTTATAAACTTCATTATATCGGAATATTGTCTGTCTGAAAAGTCGGAATAACCGCCTTTATTTTACTCAACCACGCAAACTCCCAAAGAGCCGGAATTATACTGATCCCAGCAATTCTAATTTTGGATTTTGAATAGAAAAAATCCTTTCATCTTGTAAAAAC
>CAZDIU010000137.1:0-13046 GCA_964505535.1 uncultured Desulfobacterales bacterium
GATCAAACGGGATTATATTGAGGGCGTTGGGCTGGACTGCTGGAGCTGGGAATGGGTTCCGGGCCAGAAGATACCCATACAGAAACTGCCGTTGAAATCCAACGCCAAAGCAGGCATTGTATTTGCGGATTACCTGTCTCCGGGTGCACACCGCATCCGTTTCAGTCCTTTTGAAGATATTGTCATCCGCCTTCTGGAGACGGATTTTTTTGTGGATGTGCAGAAATAAGAAGCTGTTTATATAATGCGAATTAAAAGTCAGATTCCGATAAGATTTGACAACTTTTTAAAAGTTGTCAAATCCTGTATCAACATATAACAGTCTGCTTTTATTCATTCTGAAATTTTTAATTTTTAATTCGGATAGATAATATCCGGGTTTGTAACTGAGGAAAAATCAGTCCTGAATCAACCTTGGAGGAGCTGTTAAAATGAATAATAAAAACAAAGAAAAAATTTATAAGCTTATCAGAAAGTTTTTAAACGGAGAATTCATTTTTGGCGAAGATACCGCAATAGCAAAAGACATTTCTGATTTGTCGGGCTTTAAGGGAAAATCGGAAGAAATATTGGATATTCTGGCAGAATCCCTTATACATAATGATAATGAAGATGTTGTGTATGCTAATTTTTTAAAAATAAAGAACTGAGCATGATTAAAAAAATTCACCATGACAGACAGGATTATGCAGGAGTGGAAAATCCTGCTTATCCCGGAAATCCTGTAAAATCATGTTCAGAACAGAAAAAGGAATTCCGAACTGAAGATCTGTGACTCCAGATAAAAATCCGGACACCGGGGCAAACCGGTTCGGGAAACTGCAGGGGAGGATTTGCCCCCCTTGCCGAAATTTGTGATTTTCTGCCTATGATTCATTAAAAAAATAGCTGAATGTTAAAAAGGCTGCCGCCACTCCATTCACCGGAAGGGAAGAATCTGATTTATGTCTGATGCACGCGATATACCGATGGCAATCCAATGGCACGAGGGAATGCTGCTGGCTCCTCAGCATTTTCAGCAACTGTCTGTCCGGAATGAGGAACTTCTGGTTTATCATCTGGCCTGTTCTGCTCCTTTTCACTGGGGGATACGGAAATTCAAACCGGATCAGACCCTTCTGAGAGAAGGCATTTTCAGAATTCAGGAAATTGAGGCCGTCATGCCTGACGGCCTGATTGTCTGCCACAGTGTTGAAGATCAGAAGGAACTCCGCCTGGACCTGAGTCCCTATGAAGCTGAAATGCGGCATGGCACAGTCACTGTTCATCTGGCAGTGCCCGCCAAAAAAGGGGCAGATGGCGCATCTGCAAAAGGAATGCTTCCCCGTTTTGATTCTTTGGAAGGCAAACCGGTTGCAGATGAGAATACGGGAGAGTCCGCAGTTTCCATTCCCCGCTTTGGTCCGCGAATCACTCTTCTGGTGACAGACACTCCATCCAAAAAATATTCCTCCTTTCCCCTGTCAAAAATTCATTACAAAGATGACATGATTCATCCCGCGGATTATGTTCCGCCCATGCTGCAGGTTGCCGCAGGAAGCCCTGTTTGGGAAATATGCGACAGTCTGGCCCGCAGACTGCGGGAAAAGGCATGGTTTCTGTCTGAAAAAATTTCCGCTCCTTCTTCCCCTGCCGCCGGCCCCATGATTCTGGAAAGCAAACTCCTGATCCGCAGCATGGTATCCGCGCTGCCTTTTTTTGAAAGCATTCTGCACACGGGAAAATCCCATCCCTACCCCCTTTATCTTGCGCTGACCCGAATTGTGGGAAGCATAGCCTCTTTGGGATCCGGTCTGGTTCCTCCGGTTCTGTCCCCCTACAATCACAATGACATCATCTTTTCTTTCCGGGAAGCCGCAGACTATGTGAACAGGATCATTTCCGAAGCCATTGCCGAATCCCATACCCCTGTCCTGTTCAAACGGGAAAACAGCGTATTCAGCCTTGAACTGAAAGAAGAATGGATGGCAGGCCGTCTGATTGTCGGAGCCAGAGTCAGACGGGGCACAGATGAAAATCAGTTGACAGGCTGGATGAGGGAATGCCTGATCGGGTCAGAATCCCTGATTGAATCCATGAAAATCCGGCGCATACTGGGTGCTGCCCGGAGAAAAACCGAATCTGACGGCCAACTTGTCCCTCTGCGGGGAACCGTGCTTTTTTCTGTGGACACCGGAACAGCAGGCGGAGAGGGGGAAATCTTCATCAGACCCAATGAAAAGCTGAAAATTTTCAGATCCTCTGACCGGGGAAACGAACATATGCCCACTGAACTGATACTGTATGTGAGAAACAAACCATGAACAGTTCCTCATATCTGTCGGCACATCCGGTGCCATCTTTGGCATCACACCTGAAGGATTCCCTTCTCCTGCGGCAGTTCAGGGAATTCTGGCAGGAAGTGACAATACAGAAAGAAAGAGTCCTGTCAGGGGGAGGCTTCACTTTTTCCGAAGAACTGCCCGGAGGCAGAAACGGAGAAGCGGCATCACTGACGGACGATTTTTCTGAAAAGGACGGGCTGCCGGGTTCCGGGGAACCTCTGCCCCCTGTCCAACCCGGTACTCTGCCGGATTTGCAGATACCAGTTCCGGGATCAGATTCTGTTCATGCGGATCTTGTGCGTCCCATACAGAACCGGCTGCTGGATATTCTTGAAAACCAGGTTCCGGTTTCCCGGAGGCAGGGCGGGGAATACGGGGTGAGTTATTACAAAGAGGCCCAGTACGTCATGGCCGCTCTCGCGGATGAGGTGTTTCTTGGACCGGATTGGAAAGGACGGGAGGCATGGAATGACAATCTGCTGGAATTCCGTCTGTTTGGCACATACAACGCGGGGGATCTGTTTTTTGAAAAAACAGAGAAACTCCTCAAAGACCGGGACCCCGCGTATGCGGAAATAGCGTGTGTTTATCTTCTGGCTCTCTCGCTGGGATTTCGGGGAAAGTACAAAGACAAGGATGACAGCGGCCAACTGGAATTCTTCCGCCGCCAGCTTTTTGCTTTTGTCTTTCAGAAAAATCCGGATATTGAAAAGGAAGGCAGAAAACTGTTTTCATCTCCCTACGCATATCTGATCACACAGGGGGACCGTGCAGAACTTCCCTATCTGAAAGGCCGGATCTGGATATTTTCCCTGGTGCTTCTCCTGTTCCTGGTCTCTTCGACCGTGGTATGGGTGTATTTCACTGATGATCTGTTCCGGTCTTTGGACAGCCTCATCATGCGCTTTACCGAAATGGCAGGTTGAGGATTATGAAAAAAATCAAATTGTTTTTTGTCGGTATAGCGGCAGTTCTTGCATTGATGCTGTATATCAGAAAAATCATGGTTTCCTCGGGCCGTGTGATGGGAAATTTTGCTCCCACGACCGCTCTTGTCATCATTTTGATACTGATCCTCATCAATGTCCTTGTCATTGTTTATATCTTCCGTGCAAATCAGAAGAAAGTCAGGGTTCCGGATGCGGCAGGTCTTCCGGAGGACAGCCCCGCAGACGGCCTGCCGGAAGTGCAGGAGCGGAAAACCTCTTTTTCCGGACAAAGTCTCAAAAAATCCTTTGCAGACGCGATCAGCACACTGAAAATCAGAGTTTCCGAAGCAGATTACCGCTACAGCATTCCCTGGTATCTCCTGCTGGGAGAAGCGGATTCCGGAACCACAACCGCGCTGCATCAAAGCGGTCTGCATCTTCCTGCCGGAAGCCCCTTTTCCGGCCTCCATGCCGGGGAATCTGTGGAAAAACAGCCCTGCAACTGGTGGTTTTTCGAGCGGGGAATTGTTCTGGATATTGCCGGAGATATCTTTCTGAGAACGGACCCCCGCAGTATGGATCGCTATACCTCTGACAGCAGAATGTGGCAGACGCTCATCCGTCTGCTGCAGAAATACCGTCCCAAACGTCCCATTGACGGTCTTGTGCTGACCATTCCCTGCACTGATCTGCTTCCCCCGGAGTTTCCGGACAGCGGAGATGCCTCGGCAATGCTCCACAATCTGACCATCAAGGCAGATCTGATTCACAAAAAAATATGGCATCTCCAGAAGGAACTCGGCATCCGCTTTCCTGTGTACATTATGGTCAGCAAATGCAACAGGATAAAGGGGTTCAGCAGTTTCTGCCGGGAAATTCCGCGTGCTCTGGCCGGAAACATCTTTGGATGGTCCAACCCCTATCCTCCTGACCGGCTCTATTCTCCGGACTGGGTGCGTGAGGCATTTGAACAGATCGGCACAGAACTGCTGCGCAACCAGTATGAACTCTTTGCCAAGGGTGCTGAACCCCAAAACCGGGACGGCCTGTTTCTGCTGCCCGGCAGCTTTCAGGCCATCTCAGGCTCCCTGCAGGTCTGTCTGGATCACATCTTCGCGCCCACCGCATATCATGAAATGTTCATCCTGCGGGGAATTTATTTCATCGGCGAAGACGGGTTCTTTGTCAAAGATCTGTTTGACGAAAAAATCTTTCCGGAATCCGGCATTGCAAGGCCCCTGACGCGGACCTTTTTATCCCGGAACCGCCGGGTGATTGCATTCCAGATCGGGGCAGTGCTGATTTCCCTTCTTCTCTTTGCAGGGCTGTGGCGGGACAGCACCCGGCTGGCCCGCAAGACCGGGGAACTGGAAAAATTTGTGGAAAAAATCAGTGACAATGCCCAAAGACTGGAAAAATTTGTCGGCAGACTCAATGACAGCCCGGGACAGGGGACAAAACTGAAAACACTGAGCGGCCGGGAACTGTATGCCATTTTGCAGGACTCAACGGAAAGTCAGGTGTTTACAGGTGCAGCAGAGCAGCTGATCAAAGGACTGTCCGAAGTGACCAGCCTGAAACATCCTTTTATTCCCGCGTCTTTTTTCAGTGAGATTCACGGAAAAAATGAAAAGGCAATGGCCCTGGCCTACAATATTTTCATCCTCAAAGGCATGTATCTGCGGCTGGTGCAGAAAACTTCCCTGATGTTTGACAGGCTGAAGCAGAACGTTCCGGCCGGAAAAGATGAAATTCTTTCCATTGAGGAATTTTCGGAATTTGTGCATCTGAAACAGTTTGCTGAAGATTTCAGGGAACTGGAAAATTATTCATCCCTCTATCTTAATCTGGATAAATCCCGGAATCTCAGGGAACTGGGCACAACCATAGAGTATCTTTATGATATAAACCTGTCCGAAGATTTCTATCGGAGCGGGGATTATTATCAGAAAGCGCTGGGGGAAGCCCGGTTTGAGGATAAAATCACTCCGATTTTCAGCTTTTACCACAGAACAGTCACATTGCCGAAATTCCGCGAATTGTATGAGAAAATTTTCATATCCAATGCCCTTCTGCTGCATCTGCAGACCCTTTCTCTGCAGTTGAAGAATTTTGGGGAAAAAAGCCGAAGCTCAGCATATGATGAAGAACTGATTCGCGACGTTCTGAAAACCATTGCACAGACCCGGACAATGCTGCAGCGTCCGGAACTGAAATGGATCTTCAGCGAACATCTGAATTTCACGGAACCCTTTGACAACCTGCTGAAATCCTATGCCGAACTGAAATCTTTTGACCCCGGTTTTCTGCAACCACTTGAAAAAGAAAGAAAAGAAAAATTCAGACAGCTTCGGGAGAATCTGGCGCTGCAGGAATCTTTGCTGACCGGCCCCCTGCTGAAACGGGAGGGAGGAGAAATTGTCAATGAACTTTCTCCTGCGACCCTGGCACTCAGATCAGATTTGGAACGTCTGCTGGAACAGAAATTCATGGTCATGGAAAAAGCGCAGAAATATGATGTCCTGATTCCTGTGGGAATGAGAATATTCTGGAATATCAGTGTGCTCAATGATGCGGTTCAACTGTTCAGACCCTATGAGGAATTCATGAAAATCGGGCTGCAGAATTTTCCAAAGGAACTGCGGAATTCTGTGCAGAATGTGGCCCGGTCAAATCTGGAAAAAAGTCTGCTGGACAAAATTGGGCAGGCCATCCGGACAGAACCGCTGCCTTTGGAAATGGCCGGATATTTTCAGGGCAGTGACGTGAATGCGGAAATAAAGAATTTCAAAGAGGCCGCAAAACTGCTCAACGCGCTGCTGCTGTATTCCAGACACCTGGATCTCACGGATCTGCACTGGATTTTGTCTGATATTCTCTATGCGCAGCCCATCCGTCTGCTGAAAATTGTGGATGAGTATCTGAGCAGGGAGAATCTGTACAATGCCAGAGGCAGTGATTTTTCCTGGTGGGACGGTCAAAGCCCCCTGTCTTTGGCTGCTTTTGATGTGGCTGATGATGAGGAACTGAAACATTATCTGAAACTGCAGAGAGAGCGGGTTACCCATCTGTCCTTTGAATATGCCGAGCCGGTGGTTTCCTTTCTTTCTGCCAGCAATATAGCCAAAAACCGAAAAGAGGAACGGCTGTATCTGAAATGGAACCGGATACTCGCGGAACTGGACAGATATGAAAACAAAGAACCGGAAAATTCCCTGACTGCTTTGGAAAAGTTCATCCTTTTTGATATGGGCAGCACAAGAGTTGAAAATTATTTTGAAAAAATTTCAGAGTCAGATGCGGAGGCTCAGTCCGGTGATATTTTTCTGCAAAAGAGAAATGAACTCAGGCGAAAGATATTCCGCCGATGCAGGGAACTTTCCGCAGATGTCACTGTGGGAAAATACCATGCGGTCAAAGATATTTTTGATGAAAAACTCGCGGGCAGATTCCCCTTTTCCGGCCTCGGAGACCCTGGGCATGCCCCTGAAGTGTCTCCGGAGGATATTCGCGATTTCTACCGTGTGTTTGACCGGGAAGTTCCGGCCATTGTTGCGGCCATTGGCAAAGAGGGAAAATTTGGGATATCTGCTCAGCACACGGCTGAATTTCTGGAACAGATGAAAACAGTCCGGCAGTTTTTTGAACATTTTCTGAACCCCGCAGTCCCTGTGCAGGCTCCCTCTGCACAGTCTCCGGAGCAGAGCAGAAATGCGACTCCGGAGGCGGCGGGCGGAACAGTTGACAGCGGGAAACTGTCTGGTGTTCCGGTCTTTGCCTTTGACATTGGGTTCCGGGCAAATCAGGGAGCGGAAATCATGGGCAACCGGATTATTGAATGGAAATTCACCTGCGGTGATCAGGAGATCCGGTACGGAGATGAGAAAACCGGTGGATACTGGAAACCGGGCAGTCCCGTCACACTGTCTCTCCGATGGGCCAGGAATGGAATGGATTATCCTGTTTTTGCCGGAAAATTCGGACAGGCTGACAGCGAAGCCAGGACGGTTGTCTACCGGTTCACAAATCAGTGGGCTCTGCTGCGTTTTCTCAGAACATTTGATCATTCTTCCGCACCTGCTGTTCCGGGTTCTGATGTCCGGAAAGACCATCTGCTGGCTTTTCATATCCATGCAGAGCGGCTGGGAGAGGATTTGCAGGTGGCAGAGCGTTATCTGACAAAGGTGTTTCTGCGCATGGCTCTGGAAGCTCCGGGAAAACCCGGACAGATGCTTCTCATGCCCTCTTTTCCGGACAGGGCTCCGGTATTGACTGCGGAAACACAAAAGTGAAACCGGGTGACGGTGGTGATAAGGAACGTCAAACTTCCAGTTTGGCCTCTCCGGTGAACCGGACTGCAAATTTGGCACTCCTCACAATGCCGGAAGCAACGGATAAAAACTGGGGATAAGGACAGAAACAGATGAATCCGGAACAGGAAAAAGAAGCAGTGCATGTTTTCTCCGAGGATGAAACCGCCCAAAATCGGGATGCCAGTCATCTGCATTTTGATATGGAACGTCTTTTGGAACCGATTTCCGAAGATCGCCCTGCCGGAGAAAATCTGCGCTATGAGGGCACATATGACAGAATCCGGGAAGCCAGAAGAGCGGATGATCCCTCGCTCCCCCAGGGAGTATGGGAAAGGGAACTGAAAAAGGCTGACTGGAACAAAGTGCAGGAAATTTGCATCCAGGCCCTTGCCTTCCGCACCAAGGATGTTCAGATAGCGGTGTGGCTTGCAGAAGCCCTGATGCAGGCAAAGGGTTTTGCAGGTCTGCGGGATGGCCTCAAACTGATCAGGGAGCTTTGTGAAAGATTCTGGGATACGCTTTATCCCGACATTGACAGAGAAGACGGCCTCGAAGCCAGAGTCTCGCCTTTTGTGTGGATGAACGAAAATCTTTCCATCAGTATGAAGAGTATCCGTATCACCCGGCCCGAGAATTCCATGGAGGCCATGCCCCATTCCTTTTCAGACTGGGAAGAGGCTGAAGAACTGGAAAAGATCGAGATAAGGGATAAAAAACAGTATGCGCAGGAGGTTGCCAAAGGCAGAATCACCCGTTCCCGTTTTCTGGCAAGTGTCATGTTTTCTTCCAAATCTTTTTATGAAATGCAGGCTGCCTGTCTGAATGAATCCCTGTCCCTTCTGGATGCGCTGACTCAGTTTCTGGACAGACGGTGCGGAAAATTATCCCCAAGTCTGGGAAAATTCAGAGACGTTCTGATTCGGATACAGGGACTGGCCCAAAATTTTCTCCAGGAAAAACAGACAGCAGGGGGAGAAGAAGACAGCAGGGAATCTGATATCCGGGAGAATGGGGAAAGCGGGACAGCGGAAAGCGGCGGCCCGGTTTTATCCGTTGCCATCCGCAGCCGTTCGGATGCCTACAGGATGCTGTCAGCGGCTGCGGATTATCTGCTGATTCATGAACCCCACAGCCCCACGCCCTATCTGGTGAAACGGGCAGTTTCCTGGGGACATATGAGCCTGACCCAACTGTTTCAGGAACTGATTATGGATGAGCATGATCTGAATCAGATATTCAAACTGCTGGGACTCAAGGGGCAGATGTGAGAATTCAGGTGTCAGATGTTCACCTGTTCCCCCAAAAGTTTCAGATGAACAGGTTTCCTGCCAATGCCGTTTCCTTAAGGGAGCGGACTCCCATACTGAAATTTTGGGATACTGAGACAATGCCGAAAAATCTGCAAAACTTTCAGACTTCGATGTGAGACTTCGGCATGAGTTCAGTCGAACGCTCAGCCGAACGTTTGGCACTCCTTTGTTTTCTTAAGGAAATGGCATTGGGTTTCTTACTGTGCCATATGATTGCCAGCATGAGCATACAGACAACAACAATAAATAAAAAGGAGAAATTATGTCAGAAAGTACACAGCACAAACTGAGCCGTGTCCGGCCCCCCCGTGTGCAGATTACCTATGATGTGGAAATCGGGGATGCCATTCAGATGAAAGAACTTCCCTTTGTGGGCGGGATTCTGGCAGACCTGTCCGGAAAACCCGAAGTGCCGCTGCCCAAGATCAAGGATCGCAAATTTGTTGAAATTGACCGGGACAATTTCAATGAAATCATGGGAGCGATTGGCCCGCGTCTGGCCTTTCAGGTGGAAAACCGGCTGGCCGATGACGGCAGCAAGCTCAATATCGAGCTGAAATTCAAAAATATGGATGATTTTGATCCGGTCAATGTGCTCAAACAGGTGGAGCCGCTCCGGAAACTCTATGATGCCCGGCAGAGACTGTCGGATCTGCTGACCAAACTGGACGGCAATGATGAACTGGAAGGGATTCTCAGGGATGTGGTGGTGAATACGGAAAATCTCAATGAACTGAAATCGCTTACAGAAAAAACGGCAGATCAGGAATAGACAGATTTTCCGGGTCAGGCTCTCCCACCCCGAGTTACAAACAGAGAATTTGCAGCGAACCTAACCATATCAGGGAGGTATTATATGGCAGAAGAACAGGTTGAACAGAGTGTCGCAGTAGCGGAAGCCGAAGCGGAACTGAGTCTTCTGGATAAAATTGTCCAAAAAGGCAAAATGGCCCATGATGAATCCCAGGTTCCCTATGCACGGGATCTCATCGGAGAACTGGTGGCACAGATTCTGGATGAGGGCATGGTTGTCAGCGCGGACACCGCAGCCATGATCAATCAGCGGATTGCGGAAATTGACAATCTCCTGACCAGACAGTTGAATGAAATCATGCACGCTCCTGAATTTCAGCAACTGGAAGCCTCATGGAGGGGTATGAATTTCCTGGTGATGAACACCGAAACCGGCACGCAGTTGAAACTGCGCCTGCTCAACATCACCAAGGCCGAACTGCTCAGGGATCTGGAAAAGGCTGTGGAATTTGATCAGAGCCAGTTGTTCAAAAAGGTCTATGAGGAGGAATACGGCACTTTCGGCGGTCATCCCTACAGTGCGCTGTTCGGAGACTATGAATTCGGCCGTCATCCCCAGGATATGGCCCTGCTGGAAAAACTTTCCAATGTGGCCGCAGCCGCGCACGCTCCTTTCATCGCAGCAGCCAGTCCCAAGCTTTTTGACATGAAATCCTTTACAGAACTGGGGGTTCCCAGGGATCTGGCCAAGGTGTTTGAAAGTCTGGAACTCATCAAATGGCGTTCTTTCCGGGAAAGCGAGGATTCCCGTTATGTCACCCTTACGCTGCCCCATATCCTGCTGCGTCTTCCCTATGGCGAAAAAACCGTTCCTGTGGAAGGGATGAAGTTTGAGGAGGATGTGGACGGCAAAGATCACAGCAAATATCTGTGGGGCAATTCCATGTGGGCTTTGGCCCAGCGCATCACCAACGCGTTTGCGCTTTACAAATGGTGCGCAGCCATACGGGGCGTGGAGGGCGGCGGGCTGGTAAAAGGACTGCCCACCCACACCTTTAAAACTGATGAGGGGGATATTGCCCTGAAATGTCCCACGGAAATTGCGATCACAGACCGGCGGGAAAAGGAACTCAATGATCTGGGATTTATTGCCCTGGTTCACTGCAAAGGCACGGATTACGCTGCCTTCTTCGGCGGACAGACCACCCAGAAACCCAAGGTGTATGACACCAACGCTGCCAATGCCAATGCCAGAATATCCACTGTATTGCCCTATATTCTGGCTGCATCCCGCTTTGCCCATTATATCAAGGCAATCATGCGGGACAAAATCGGCAGTTTTATGACGGCTTCCAATGTGTCTGTCTTTCTCAACAGATGGATCGGCAACTATATCCTGGGCAAGGATGATGCAGGGCAGAACATCAAGGCCCGTTATCCCCTTCGGGAAGCACGCGTGGATGTCACGGAAATTCCCGGCAAACCCGGATGCTACAAGGCAGTGGTGTTTCTCCGGCCCCATTTTCAGCTTGAGGAACTGACCACTTCCATCCGTCTGGTCGCAGAACTTCCGCCGCCGGCTGCCTGATGGATGAGTGCATAAAAACAGAAAGAAGGCCAAAACCCCCGGAAAACTGCTGCTGATGCCCGCAGTACGGGCTGAAAGACTGATTTTTTTCTTATCACAAGGAGTGTCAGATTATGGCAACAAACATGTATATCAAATTCGTAACCGAAGGCGGTGATGAGGTGGTCGGTGAAGCCACAGATGTGAACCATGAAGAATGGATTGAGGTCCTTTCCTGGAGTCACGGGTTTTCCCAGCCTGCGTCCCCGATCCGGAGCTCAAGCGGTTCCACCGTTGAACGGGCCAATCATTCGGATTTTTCTTTTACCAAATATCTGGATTCGGCCACAGACGATCTCCTGAAAGCCTGCTGGTCAGGCGATCAGTTCAAAACCGTGGATCTCGAATGCTTCCGGTCAGACGGCAACAATGAACCCATCAAATATCTTGAAGTCAATATGGAAGACGTAATTATTTCCAATATGAGTTTATCCGGGGGAGGCGGTGACATTCCCGTTGAAAATGTCTCCCTGGCCTATTCCAAGATAACGTATACATATGATTCCAAGAAGAAAGATGATGCCAGTGCCGAGGGCGCACAGCCTGTTTCCCATGATTTGAAGAGCAATGAGGTTGAATAGAATTTTCCGCGCGGGTATGCCTGTCGGATGCAGCACTGTCCGCCCTGTTTTGAAATCTGACGTTACGCAGACCTTTCAAAAATGAGCAGGTTACTGTATTCGCCGTCATTCTGGACTAAGAGCGTGTTTGAAAAGTCCCAACTCATCATTTTCCCCCTTTTTTAAAGGGGGATTTTCCGGGCGGATGTGCAAAAAATCCCCCCTTTAAAAAAGGGGGGAAGCAGACTTTTCAAACACCCTCTAAGCCGGAATCTTTTAATTTCAAATGGTTATGGATACAGGCTTTCGCCGGTATGACGGTGGTGCGTAACATGAGTCAAAATGACATATGAATACTGAAAAAATATTTCAGGCCAGAGCCTCGCTTCTGGATCGGCTCATGGATGACATGCCGGACAGAAGCCGCGAACTGCGGCCTCTGCGCACCCAGAGCAGAAAAAAACTCAGGGAATCCCTGCGCCGGGATCTTCTGTGGCTTCTCAATACCCGAGCATCCCTGCCTGCAGCAGTTTTTGATGATGCGGATCTCACTGTCATTGATTACGGCATACCGGATTTCGGTTCTTATGCAGCAGCAAGTTCCGATGATCAGCTTCGGCTGACCCGGCGTCTGACCCGCGCAGTTTCCGCATTTGAACCCCGGCTCCGGAATATCCGGGTATATGCGGAACCGGTGAGGCCGAATGAAAAGACCATTGCGCTGACAATTGAAGCCATGATGGTCGTGGAAGATGTTCGGGAGCCGGTATCCTTCCGCACGGTGTATCAGGATGACACCGGGGAATGGGATATGGAATAAGGGTTTGTAAAAAAATAACCTGTACAGTTTTTCTGCCCGGAAACCCTTAGGGTTTGTAACAGATTATTGTCATACAGTCCCTAATTTCTGCTTTGTGAATCTTCGTGCCTTTGTGTCTTTGGCATAATGGAATGCTGCAAAGCCACGAAGATACGAAGGAACACAAAGTCTGCTGCGGATTTTTCATCCAGGAAACCGGACAGATTTATGCCAAATCCTAAATCGCTGCTGAAAACACGGTTCTGAAAAGGCAGCATTCCCTAATCAGGCAAAAAACGATAGTGGGTCAAATCCGTTGATGACAGTCTCCCCTCCCTTGAGGGAGGGGCAGGGGGAGGGTGAAAACTTCATAATTGCAAAGCATTGTTTTCCCCTCCCCTGACCCCTCCCGCCGGGGGAGGGGGGATTTC